>JAZREH010000098.1:0-3803 GCA_045660705.1 Acutalibacteraceae bacterium | reverse complement strand
ATATCAGTATAAACTTCCCGAATTTACTACGGGCTGTGCATCGTGGTTTCCGCACAGCACCACCAAAAGATTCGACACCATTGCCGCCTTGCGTTCCTCGTCAAGTTCGACAATGTTCTTTTCGTTTAGCCGTTCAAGTGCCATTTCAACCATACCCACAGCGCCGTCAACAATCATCTTTCGCGCATCAATAATGGCAGATGCCTCCTGGCGCTGAAGCATAACAGCGGCAATTTCGGTGGCGTATGCAAGGTAGGTTATGCGCGCCTCGATAATCTCAATGCCTGCCTCGTCAACGCGGCTTTGGATTTCGTCGCGTATGCGTGAGGCAACAAGGTCGCTCGACCCGCGCAGACTTCCGTCGTCGGCAAGACCGTCACCCGTTGTATCGACATTCGGCGCCACATCGTAAGGGTAAAGGCGCACAATGTTACGAAGTGCGCTGTCGCACTGAAGCGATAAAAACTCCTTATAGTTGTCGACATTAAATACCGCCTTTGCGGTGTCAACAATCCGCCAAGTGACCGCAATTCCGATTTCAATGGGGTTGCCGAGGCAGTCGTTTATCTTCTGTCGGCTGTTGTTAAGGGTCATTATTTTAAGGGAAAGTTTCTTTGATGCAAGTTCTGCTTCATTACCCGTCGCGGTGGCGGGGGTTTTTATAAGACTTGAAACATCACCGCTTTGATTCAGTTTGGTTTTAGCGGCAGGATTAACACCTGTGCAAAACGGGTTTACGGCATAAAAACCGTCGCCCTTTATGGTGCCGATGTATTTACCGAAAAGGGTAAGCACCATTGCCTCCTGCGGCTTGAGTACCTTAAGACCGCAAAGGGGAAGCCAACCGAGCATTAAAACGATAAAGGAAACAATGAACAGGACGGGCGAGCCACCGTTGTCCATAATCATTCCGCCGAAAGCGACCCCTGCCACTGCACCAAGGAGTAAAAGAGTGTCGGCAATCAGTACAAGCATTCCGTGTTTTTTACCGTTTAAGATTTTTTCGTTCATAACAAAACCTCCGTATATGATATTAAAATGATATCATATAAATATCATTTTGTCAAGAGAAGGCATAAAAAATCCCCTCATCGGGTGAGGAGATTATTATAGTATTCTTCGGCTTTTTTAAAGACTTCACTGCATTCGGTATCCGAAAAGGTGCGAAGGTGCCTTTTGCGGGGCATTCCCCACACATCAAAAAACCGCGGTCCTATCCACTGACGGTACCGACAAAAGTCAAAAAGACCCGCAACAATACTGTACGCCGCACGCTTGGGCTTCATAAAAATTATCTTCATCGGGTGCTTTATCAGGGCAAAAATAACCTTTGGATAGTGCGCCGTTATGTTGGTAAATGTAATGCCTGGGTGGGTGACGGCAAGCCTTTCGGGGTTATCTTTAAACAGTTTATAAAGGGAAAGCATCAGCCACCGCTTTGCATTGCCGTAGACAAGACTCGACGCGGTACGGGATGAAAAATCGGGGTCGGACATATCGGTTTTTGAGTAGTTGTGGGCGATACTGCCCACCGCAATGAACCTTACATTACTGTCTGCCGATAAAAGTTCGCGCGTCATAAAGTAGGGGGATAAAAAGTTTATCTGAAAAACATTGTCAAACCCCGTACTGCACCTGTGCCGCGGAATACTGTATGCGCCCGCGTTGTGGATAATAACATCGGGCATACGCGCTTTCAGTTTTTCTGTTGCCGCCTTTACCGAATTTATGTCCTCAAGGTCAAGCGGAATAAAAGAAACCGCGGTTTTCGGATACCTTTTTAAGATATCGTTTTTAAGGCGGTCTGCCTTTTGTGCACTTCGGCAAAGCAGTATAATATCGGCGCCAAACCCTGCAATCAAATCACAAAGTTCGCACCCGATACCACCCGTAGCACCTGTTATGGCGACGGTCTTACCGTCAAGACCGCCGAGGTTTTTGAAAAATTTTTCACTGTACATCATATAACAATTTTACCATTATAACCGCTTGGTGTCAACGCAAGGATTGTTTTTAACTGTTTTTCTGTAAAACACTGCTTGAAGTACGGTTTTTTTTATGGTAAAATTAAATAAGTAAACAAAATCCGCTTTTTGTGTAGAATGGTAACAGAAAGGGCGGATGGGTATGAAAAAAAACAGGGCGCTTTCTCACATGCTTATAACATGGGGTCTTTTACTGCTGACGGTGTGCACCATCGGTACGGTGGTGTTTTTCAGGATAAAGCCGCTTGTTTTCACCCTTGCAAAAAGCCGCGCCGAAACGTTGGTTATAAACTGTGTCAATACCGCGGTTTTAAATATCCTTGGCGAAAACGGTATAACATACGATGATATTTCGCGGGTGTCGCGGGACAGTCAGGGCAATATCACGGGTATCGAAATCGATATCGTAAAGATAAACACCCTTAAATCGGCAATAGCAAGCGAAACATCGCGCCTTACTGCAAAACAGGAATTTTACGAAGTAAAAATACCGCTTGGAACACTTACAGGGTATGACCCGCTTGTCGGTATGGGTCCGCGAATAACCTTTAAAATGCAGCTTACAGATACGGTGTGGGTCGATTTTGAAAGTTCCTTTAAACAGGCGGGTATAAATCAGACTTTGCATAGAATAATGATAAACACCGATGTAAGTATAAGTGTGATTATGCTTGGCTGTACCGAAGACTTTTGGGTGGATACATCATCGATTGCCGCCCAGACCGTAATTGTCGGCACGGTACCCGACGCTTATACCGAGGTTATCGAGGGTGTTGACAGCGATTTTGCATCGGATATATTTGATTTTGGGGCAGGCAAGACAAAATAGAGGTTTGTCACACCACGGAGGTAAAATGATATGGAAATTAAAGAAGCAAAAAAACGGATAAAGGAACTGACCGACATAATACGGTATCATAATGAGCGTTATTATGTCGAGGATTCCCCCGAAATAGAGGACTTTGAGTACGATGCGCTTATGCGGGAACTTAAAGCCCTTGAAAAGGAGTTCCTCGAACTTGCCCGCGACGACAGTCCTACTAAGGTGGTGGGCGGTGCGGCGCTTAAACTTTTCACCCCTGTGGCGCACACGGTTAAAATGGAGAGTCTTCAAGATGTATTCAGCATCGAGGAACTGCACGAATTTGCAGATAAAATCGACCTTTCGCGCACCGCACTTTCGGTAGAGCCTAAAATCGACGGTCTTTCGGTATCGCTTGAATATTCGGGCGGAAAATTCGTGCGCGGTTCGACCCGTGGTGACGGTACAACGGGCGAGGATGTTACGGCAAACCTTTTGCAGATAAAGTCTATCCCGAAAACGGTTGACTTTGCACCTGATTTTGAGGTCAGGGGCGAGGTATATATGCCGAGAGAAAGTTTTGAACGCCTTGTCGAGCGACAGGAACTTATGGGCGAGGCGCCTGCTAAAAACCCGCGCAACGCGGCGGCGGGGTCGCTCAGACAGAAAAACTCTGCCGTTACGGCAGAGCGCGGTCTTGATATCTTCGTTTTTAATATTCAGCGCATTGAGGGTAAAACCTTTTCGTCGCATATCGAAACCCTTGATTTTCTTAAAGGGCTTGGGTTTAATGTACTGCCGTCCTATGTAAGGTGCGACAGCGCCGATGCGGCGATAGACGAGGTTATGCGAATCGGTGACAGCCGCGGTACACTTTCCTATGACATCGACGGCGCGGTAATAAAGGTTGATAATATCGACTACCGCGGAGAACTTGGCAGTACCTCAAAGTACCCCAAATGGGCGGTTGCCTATAAATACCCGCCCGAAGAAAAGGAAACGGTGCTTAAAAGTAT
>JAZREH010000097.1:0-1445 GCA_045660705.1 Acutalibacteraceae bacterium | reverse complement strand
ACGGTAATACTGCAAAAGTGCCCGTTGTTGCGCCTTTTCGCGCGGTGTTCGGGGTACATATACCTCCTCCATCGTGTACGGGTCAAGACCGGTATAAAACATACAGGTCGAAACGGTGCCGGGGGTCGGATAGAAATCCTGTACCTGTTCGGGGTGCAGACCCTCGCGCTTTAAAAACAGGGACAGTTCAATCGCATCGTTAAGCGTACTGCCTGGGTGCGAAGACATAAGGTAGGGGACAAGGAATTGCTTTTTACCCGCCTCGTCACAAAGTTCGTAAAAACGCTTTTTAAAGCGGCGGTAAACATCGGCATCAGGTTTGCCCATACGCTTTAAAA
Organism: Acutalibacteraceae bacterium; assembly: GCA_045660705.1. Lineage (GTDB taxonomy): Bacteria > Bacillota > Clostridia > Oscillospirales > Acutalibacteraceae > UBA737. The sequence goes on along the minus strand of JAZREH010000097.1, from coordinate 1,107 downwards.
CTTCGCGTGAGCAGTGTTCGGGCGCGACCTTTAACTGACCGCTTGTGTGGTGGGTGACAAGTTCCCTGAAAAACTCCTCGTTATCGTCGGCGATAAGATAGTCAAAACGAATGCCCGAACGGATAAAGACCTTTTTAACCTTCGGCAGTTTGCGAAGTTTCCGCAAAAGTTCAAGGTAGTCACTGTGGTCGACCTTTACGGCAGGGCAGATTTTGGGTGCGAGGCACTTCTTGTCAGGGCAAAGACCCGCCTTTAACTGCTTTTGGCAGGACGGTGCGCGGAAGTTAGCGGTTGGACCGCCGACATCGTGAATGTAACCCTTGAAATCGGACAATTCGGTGATTTTTTTGGCTTCCTCAATAACCGAGTCGTGACTGCGCGAAGAAATCTGCCGTCCCTGATGGTAGGCAAGCGAACAGAAATTACAGGCGCCGTAGCAACCGCGGTTGTGTATGATGGAGAACTTGACCTCCTCGATTCCCGAAACACCGCCGAGTTTTTCGTATGACGGGTGATAGTTTCGCTCGTAAGGCAGGGAATATACCGCATCCATTTCCTCGGTGGTAAGCGGGGGAGTGGGTGGGTTTTGAACCACGATAAGTCTGCCGTGTCGCTGAATTACCGTTTTGCCCCGAACTGCATCGTGTTCCTCCTGCTGAATACGGCAGGAAATAGCGTATTGCCGTTTGCCCGAATCATCGCTTTGACTTACCGCCTCAAACGACGGACATTCGCGCGCCGACTGCGGTTTGTAATCGGTAGTCAAAACTGCGTAGCAGGTGCCGAGAACATCGGTTATATCCTGTATTTTAACGCCTGAATCAAGGCGGTCTGCAATTTGGAGTATATGCTTTTCGCCCATTCCGTACATAAGCAGGTCGGCGGTGGAGTCAATCAGTATAGACGGTCTTACAGTATCGTCCCAGTAGTCGTAGTGCGCGAAACGGCGGAGAGATGCCTCAATACCGCCAATGGCAATCGGCACATCGCCGAATATTCGGCGTATCGCCTTGCAGTATACAATAACGGCGCGGTCGGGTCGCGCACCCGCTTTGCCGCCCGCGGTATAGGCATCGTCACTGCGCGGTTTCTTTGCGGCGGTGTAGT
>JAZREH010000096.1:0-1644 GCA_045660705.1 Acutalibacteraceae bacterium | reverse complement strand
TGTGGTACCCAACTCCTTGGCTCACAGAACGACATGGCTACGATCCGACTTCACTGGATGACAGTTTTATCATTCTTGACGAAGCACAGAACACAACAGGCGAACAGATGAAAATGTTTTTAACCCGTCTTGGCTTTAATTCAAAGGCGGTTGTAACGGGCGATATCACACAAATTGATCTGCCCGACGGCAAGCGTTCGGGGCTTAAAGAGGCTGTCAGTGTTCTCAAAGGCATTGATGATATCGCAATAGCATATTTAACAGGCAAAGATGTTGTACGGCATCGGCTTGTTCAGGAAATAATAAAAGCTTATGAAAAAAACGGAGGTCAAAAATGAGCGTTAAGGTAAACATTACAGACAAACAGAAGAAGATGAAATTGCCCACAGGAACCCGACTGCTTGTACGCAAATCCTGTGTTGCTACCCTCGAAACCGAAAATTATACCGAGCCTGCCGAAATTGAGGTTTCTTTTGTTTCGGACGAGCAGATACGCGAACTTAACCGTCAGTTCCGCAACATTGATGATTCTACCGATGTTCTTTCTTTCCCGCTTGGCGAAAACGGTGACTATGACACCAATCCTGCAACAGGTGCAAAGATGCTGGGCGATGTTATTATTTCGGTTGAGCACGCCGCCGCACAGGCTGACCTTTACGGTCACGGTTTTGAGCGTGAGGTTGCTTTCTTAACTGTTCATTCGGTACTGCACCTGCTCGGTTATGACCACGTACAAGGCGGTCTTGAACGTGCCATTATGCGTGAAAAAGAAGAACAGATTCTTGCTAATCTCGGTCTTGCTATAAATAAGGTGTAACTTTAACATATGGAACAAAAATCTGCTTTTATCACAATTTTAGGGCGCCCGAATGTGGGTAAATCTTCACTTATGAATCGGATACTCGGTCAAAAGGTTGCTATTGTGTCGGACAAACCGCAAACCACCCGTACCCGTATTATGGGTGTTAAGACCGACGGTGACACACAGTTCGTTTTTATTGATACCCCTGGGTTTCATAAACCGCGCAATCTTCTTGGCAACAGTATGATGAAAGCCGTTGATGAGGGGATGAGCGATGTTGACGCCGCTGTATTTGTCGTTGATGCCGCACCCGATTTTACGGTTTCCGATACCAGTATACCACCTGCCGAACTCGCCCTCATCGAAAATATAAAGTCAAAGAAACTGCGCGCCATACTTGTTATAAACAAAATCGACCTGCTCGCCGAAAAGGATGCGCTTCTTGATATAATAACGGTCTATAATTCACTTTATGATTTTGATGCTGTTATACCGCTTTCTGCCAAAACAGGGGACGGTATTGCAATTTTAATAAAGGAACTTGAACGTTATACAAAACCGTCGGTTCACTTTTTTGAACCCGACGATGTTACCGACCAACCCGAACGCATAATGGTTGCCGAAATGATACGCGAAAAGCTTCTCCGAACTCTTGAACGCGAAGTTCCGCACGGAATCGCCGTCGGTCTTGAAAGATTTTTTGAACGCGACTCGGCAAACGGCGAACCGATACTTGAGGTTGAGGCTGTTATTTATTGTGAAAAAAATTCCCACAAGGGAATAATTATCGGCAAGGGCGGTGCGTGCCTTAAAAGGGTTGGAACGCAGGCGAAGTCGGAGGC
>JAZREH010000095.1:0-7645 GCA_045660705.1 Acutalibacteraceae bacterium | reverse complement strand
GCAAAATATATGTCGTTTTCGGGTGTGAAACCGCCGTTTATAAGGTTTTCGGCGGCGGTAAGTATTCCGTTAAAGGTTACCTTCGTATCAAGTGTGCCACGACCCCAAACGACACCGTCCTCTAAAACCGCATCAAACGCGGGTTTTTCCCACAATTCTTCATTGACAGGCACGACATCATAGTGTGCCATCAAAACGGCGGGATCACCGCCATTTTTGCCTTTCCAATGGAAAAGAAGTGCGCGGTCAGGAAGTTTAGTAAACGAACAGGCTTTAAAGACCGCGGGATAAAGGTGGGGGAGAAGTGAAATAAGTTTTTCGAACTCAGCCTCATCTTCAAGCGCCTTATCGCGGTATGATACTGTCTTACAGCGTATAAGTTGCCGAAGATTTTCAATTGCGGTATCATGATCAAACTCAATCGGCTGAACTTTATCGGATGTGGCTTTTTCGGGTTTAAAGGCAAGTGCGCGGATTAGCACAACACAAACAATAATAACTATTGCGATAGGTATCAAAAGCCACCACATAATCACAACCAGCCTTTCTTATACATAATGCGGGCAACTAATACGGTGAATATAACGCCGACAGGTACCATTATGCCTACAGTTCCTGCATTAAGTGCGGGAACGCTTATGAACAACACAAGCATAAGTATTATCGGTGCGATTGAAAGTTTTAGGTTTTTAGAAATAAATACAACGGCAAGACCGCCAAAAAGAGCAGGAAGAATCATATCAAATGCGGGCTTTAAAACATCTGATTCAAGTATGGGGCGTAGCGGTACAATGCAGATAACACCAACAATAATAATAAGCGTGGTAACTATGCTTGATACTGCGATAGCGATAGTGGAAATCACTTCACCCTCCTCGCTTGACGGTTTTACGTCGGCACGTTCCATAGCATCAATAGCACAGGGGAGTTTCAGATTTGATATGTTACCTGTAACAAACGAAAGATAGGTTCCGCCTGCCCCCAACATAGGCACATATGTAAAAATTTCAATAATACCAACCGCCCAATACATTGGTGCGGTAGCAAGCAGACCTTTTAGCAGTACATTCCATTCGGGCAAAACGCCGTAAATCGCCGAAACAACGGCGGGGAAAAGTATCAGCAGAATACCGACCGTAATACCCCAAATCCGACCGTCACGATGCACATTGTCAAGATAAGTTAAGTTTTTATTTTTCATAAATTTATTCCTCCTTATCCTAACCAAGCGCTAAACGGTATTGCTGATGCCATACCGCCGATAAGACTGAACGGAAGTGCGTAATCGGTAAGCCAGCGTATGTTGAGTTTTTTTGACGCCAGACCACAAACCGCCATAATTACGGCTGAGCAGGCCATAACACAAACGGGGATAAGACCCGAAGTATCACCTTTAAAAACATTAGCAACATCACAGAAAACATAACCTAAAAAGGCGGAAATCATACCGAGAAACATTGCGTTATTAAAAATATCGCCCCATTTTTTGTCCTTTAAACCTATTTTTGTCATTCCGCCCTGAATCTTTTTAGTCACGAACGGAACAAGTACAAGCCCCGCGGCGATACCGATTGTCATAACCCATAAAACCGTAACAAATATTGATGCGTCGGTAATGGTATTGCCTGCATCAAGTCCTGCGGCTTCAAGTGCATTACCTGCGGCAACTGTTTCATAGGTTATCGAGCCGATAACCGAAAGCCTTAGCCACGGCAGTGCGACACCAAGACTTTTTGACAGGGCAACAACTCCAACAAGTATTGCGACGGCGGGTGCAACCGTAAATACTGCAGCCGAAGAAATCGTTTTCTTGATTGTACTGTCAGAAATACCAAGTTCTTTTGCGCGGCGCAACGCCTTTAAAAGAAAATAAATAGACTGTGCAAGAACTACAGCAATCAAACAGCCGACAATTATGTACAAAACAGGACTGTTAACACTAAAATTCATAATTTTTCCTCCTTTTTAAAGATTATATCATATGCCACCTTTAAATTCAATATAAAAAAGCGACGGTAAACCGCCGCTTAAAATACAAATTATTCATTGGCAAAGGTTGTGCCAAGTGTTTTCTTATTCAAATCATCCCGCACAATACGGTAAATCGTTGCGGTAATAGGCACGCCGATAAGCATACCGGAAATACCCATAACACCGCCGCCTACAGTAATAGCAGCGAGTACCCAGATACCGGGGAGTCCCAACGAAGAACCAACGACACGCGGATAGATGACATTACCTTCAAACTGCTGAAGAATAACGATAAATATTATAAAGATCAGTGCCTTAATGGGTGAATCCATAAGGATAAGGAATGCACCGACAACGGCACCGATGTATGCACCCGCAATAGGAATTAGTGCCGTAAAAGCCACCAATGCGCCAATCATTGGAGCATACGGCAGGCGGAGAATAAACATACCAAACATACAAAGTGTACCAAGGATAACTGCTTCAGTACACTGACCGACAATGTATCGGTGAAAACAGTCATCGACAACCGAAATAAAGTATATGATTCGGCGACGGGTTTTGACCTTGAAATAGCAACGCATAAAGCGCCGTATCTGTTTTGCAATGCGGTCTTTACTTACAAGAATATAAAACGCAAAGATAATACCGATAAACGCCGTAACAACACCGCTGAAAACCGAAGTAACGGTAGAAATAACAACATTCATAACATTTCCGATACCCGATGTCAAAAAGTCGGTTATACGGTCAATTGTAGATTTCCAATCGATGGAATTTATAAATGAAACAACGCTTTCGGGTAAAAAATCAAGTTTGGTAACGCTGGTTGCGATTTTTTTGATTCCGCTTGGCGCCTTTTCGATAATCAAGGTAACACACGAAATCAACTGTGGAAGTACAAGACCGATAACAAGAGTTATTATTGCAAGTAATGTAAGCGATGCAAAAATCATACAAACGGGTCGCCGAATTTTGATGAGTGAATTTTTTTCGGTTTCGGGGAAAAAGTGCCGTTCGTAAAACATCATTAGAATATTTATAACATAGGCAATTGCGCAACCGATAAATAACGGAAAGGCGGCGCCCAAAATACGTGACACAATATCTGCGGCATTTGGTAAAAAGTGTATACAGATATATAGCACAAGAGCGCTAATGCCGATTTTGAAACAGGTTTTCCATTCAAGTTTCATCAGGTTTTTCCTCCGTGGTGATGTTGTATCTATAATTATATATTTTTTTCAGCAATAATTCAAGAGAAAAAAGTAAATCTTTGGATTTTTGTGCGTAAAAGAAATTTGAGCAACTCGCACAAAAGATTGAAAAAAACAAGTGACTTTCCATTTTATGTCATAAACTCGCAAATATTTTGCGAAAATACTTGTAATTTTGCAAATAGTATGGTAAAATATGGTAGCACGATACAAGAAAGGAGAGATTTTTATGGAAAAATTAAAAGTTATTGTTGCAGACGATACGGTGGAAATTGGCAAAAATTGTGCTACCGTGTTGGAAAATTACGGAATGGAGGTAGAAATTTGTGAAAAAGACGGGAAGAAGTTGCTTGAAAAATCAATTACTTTAAAACCCGATGTAATAATCGCCGATGTATTTATGCCAAATCTGGATATCATCGGTGTTTTAGAAGGCATTAAAACAATGAATGATGCCGATAAACCGCTTGTTATGGCTATGTCAAATTTTGATAATGTCCGCCTTGAAAAAGAAACGCTTGATGCGGGTGCAAGTTATTATTTCCTTAAACCGTTTGATGTTGATAATATGGCACAGCGCATCATACGGCTGTCGGGATGGAAAAATGAGAATAAACCGACAGTTATCGCAAATAACGGCAGTGTCGGAGAAAACGAACTTGAACTTATGATTACCGAGATAATACATCAGATTGGCGTACCTGCGCATATTAAAGGTTATCATTATCTGCGAGAAGCAATATTTCTTTCGGTCAAAAACAGCGAAATCATAAACTCTGTAACAAAACTTTTATATCCTACCGTTGCCAAGAAGTTTTCTACAACTTCATCAAGGGTGGAACGTGCTATACGTCACGCAATCGAGGTCGCTTGGGATAGGGGAGATATCGATACCTTAAATTCCTATTTTGGATATACGGTGCATAACAATCGCGGCAAACCGACCAACAGCGAGTTTATTGCGATGATAAGCGATAAACTTCGTTTAAAAATTAAAAACAGTAAATAAGAGTAAATAAACCGTCATTTAAGTTTATATTTCGGTATATGCTTAAATAGGCGGTTTGTTTTTGTATAAATAACAATAAAACATCAGAAAATAATTAAAAGATAAAATTTCGCAACCGAAAAAATTATGATAATGCGTATTCAAAATAGCGTATTTAGGCGCTTTGAGAACCTTGTCAACCTACGGTTTACAGAAAAATAGCAATTCTGGTTGCTTGACAATATTGCGGTGCAAAGGTAAAATTTTAACATAGCAATGCATTATTTGAAAGGATGAACTTTATGACACTTGGTCAAAAAATAGCAGTTTTGCGCGCTTCTATGCAACTTTCGCAAGAACAACTTGCCGAAAAACTTGATGTTTCAAGGCAATCGGTATCTAAATGGGAATCGGACCAATCGGTACCCGAAGTTGGTAAAATACTGCAACTTTCGGGTCTGTTCGGCGTTACTACAGATGACCTTTTAAGGGACGAAATTCCCTTAGCACCAAACTTTACCGAAACGCTTTTCAGACCGAAAGAATCGGTGGTTTTTAACGGAAAATACTTTGGTACAGACGGTTTCAGGGGTGAGGCAAATGTTAACCTTACCGCCCAGCACGCATGTAAAATCGGACGGTTTCTTGGATGGTATTATTCGTCGGCGCTGTCGGGTGCCAATGCGGGACACCGCACGCGAATTGCAATCGGTAAGGATACGCGCCGTTCAAGTTATATGTTTGAATATGCTATTGTTGCGGGTCTTACTTCATCAGGTGCCGATGCGTATATGTTGCATGTTACGACAACGCCAAGCGTTTCGTATGTTGTACGTCAGGAGCAGTTTGATTGCGGTATTATGATATCTGCATCTCATAACCCTTATTATGATAACGGAATTAAACTTGTAAACGGTGCAGGGGAGAAGATGGATGATTACACCCTTGCGCTGATAGAGGATTATATTGACGGAGACCTTTCACGCTTTGATTTGGACAGCGAAGACCTGCCGATGGCAAAAAGGGATAAACTCGGTTGTATTATCGACTATGTTGCGGGGCGCAACCGATATCTTGGTTTCCTTATTTCGGTTGCCGCAAATTCGTACAGAGGTATGTCGGTTGCGCTTGACTGTGCTAACGGTTCGGCGTGGATGCTTGCAAAATCTGTGTTTGATGCACTTGGTGCTACGACTCATATTATTAACGGCGAGCCTGACGGCATAAATATCAATGAACAGGCAGGTTCTACACATATCGGAAATCTGCGTAAATATGTGAGGGAAAATCATTGTGATGTAGGTTTTGCCTTTGACGGTGATGCCGACCGTTGTATAGCGGTTGATGAAAACGGAAATATTGTTAACGGTGACCATATTATGTATGTGATTGCAAACCGTCTGCGCTCTCGCGGTTTGCTTCGAGGAAACACTGTTGTCACAACGATAATGTCAAATATGGGTCTTTACAAGGCGTTGAATGAGGCGGATATTGACTATATTCAGACAACCGTCGGTGACCGCTATGTTCATGAGGCGATGCAGGAAAACGATTTCTATTTAGGCGGGGAACAGTCGGGACATATTATAATAAGAAAGTACGCCACAACGGGTGACGGAATTTTGACGGCTATTATCCTTATGGAGGAAATTCTTGACAGAAAAAGTACTCTTTCAAAACTTGCGGCACCTGTTAAAATGTTCCCGCAAGCTGTTAAGAACGTTACGGTAACCGACAAATCTGCCGTTGCCAATGATGAAAATATAAAAAAACTTGTCGACGAAATCGCTAATGAACTTGGTGACAGCGGTCGTATTCTTCTGCGCGAAAGCGGTACAGAACCCGTAATTCGTGTTATGGTTGAAAGCGATTCGCAAAAGACCTGTGATACGCTGACACAACGGGTTGCGGATAAAATAGGGCAACTTGGTTATGGTAAAATGTAAGTTATTATTGGAGGAAAGATTTATATATGTGTGGAATTATCGGAAGAATTGGTACAAACGATGCGGTTTCCTATATTCTTGACGGTCTTACGCTGCTTGAGTACCGCGGTTACGATTCGGCAGGTGTGGCGGTTATAGATGCTAACGGATACCTTGCGGTTCGCAAGGCACAAGGAAGACTCACAAATTTAAAGACAGAAATTAAGTCGGCACCAATTTTCGGTAATACGAGAATCGGTCATACACGGTGGGCTACGCACGGTAAACCGTCGGTTAACAATGCCCACCCGCACACATCGCCTGATGGACTTTTTACCGTTGTTCATAACGGTATTATAGAAAATGCATCAGAACTTGCAAACGAGTATATTGATAAAGAAAAACTTACCTCACAGACTGATACCGAGGTGATTGCACATCTTTTATCACGATTTTATGATGGTGATGTTGTTGCCGCTATTGTTAGCGTTACAAAAATACTAAAGGGCTCTTTTGCGCTTAGTATTATCTGTGCGCAGAATCCAGACAAACTGTTTTGTGTTGCGAATGCCAGCCCGCTTGTCGCTGCATTTGGTGATGGCGGTAGTTTTATCGCATCTGATGTAAGTGCAATAAGCCGATACGCCGACAGTGCATACAGTATTGCGAACGGTGAAATTGGTGTTTTGACATCGAAATCAATTTCATTTTTTGATTCAAACGGAAATGCCGTTTTAAAGCAGGCAAACAAAATCAACGCCGACCAAACCGACACTTCAAAAAAGGGTTACGAGCATTATATGATGCTTGAGATAACCGAGCAGCCCAATGCGGTACGAAACACCCTGTTACCGCTTTTAGATGACGGAAAAATTAAAATGAATTTTTCGACCTTTGACAATGAATTTTTAAAGCAAGGTATACGGGAAATCGTACTGATTGCCTGCGGTTCCGCCTATCATGCAGGGATTGTCGGGCAGGGTGTTATTGAGCGCCTTGCGGGTATTCCTTGCCGTACCGAAATCGCCTCTGAATTCAGATATAAAAATCCAATTATCGACGGTGGAACGCTTGCTGTCTTTATCAGCCAAAGCGGTGAAACCGCCGATACACTTGCGGCACTCAGACTTGCAAAAGCGCGCGGCGCAAAGGTTATTTCTATCGTAAATGTTGCAGGTAGCGCTATGGCGAAGGAGGGCGAAAATGTCATAATGACCGCCGCCGGCAGGGAGGTTGCGGTTGCTACTACCAAGGCGTACAGCGCTCAACTTTGTGTTTTATATGCACTTGCAATTTATATTGCATCTTTACGCGGAAAAATTGACGCCCAAACCGAACAATATTTAGTTCACGAATTATCAGCCCTTCCTGAAAAAATACGCGAAACAATTGAGAACACCGACGGTATTGCACAATGCCTTGCCGAAAGATACAAAAATGTTGACGATATGTATTTTATCGGACGTCAACTTGATTTTGCGACAGCGATTGAGGCATCGCTTAAAATGAAAGAAATCAGTTATGTTCACAGTGAAGCGTATGCC
>JAZREH010000094.1:0-5117 GCA_045660705.1 Acutalibacteraceae bacterium | reverse complement strand
GGACCTTGACCTTGTAAACATTTCGCCTAATGCTCAGCCGCCTGTCTGCAAGATAATGGACTACGGTAAGTACCGTTTTGAGCAGGCAAAGCGCGAAAAGGAAGCGAAAAAGAATCAAAAGACATTTGAAATCAAGGAAATTCGTTTGGGACTCAGCATCGACACGCACGATTTTGAAACCAAGGGGAATCACGCCATACGCTTCCTTAAGGACGGCGACAAGGTAAAGGTTTCAATCCGTTTCAGAGGTCGTGAACTCGGTCATCCTGAGATAGGCTATGACACTATGGAGCGTTTTGCACAGTACTGTGCGGATGTTTCGGTGGTGGAAAAGGCTGCAAAGATGGAGGGGCGCAATATGCTTATGTTTTTGGCCCCCAAATCCGGTAAATAAAAGTAATATTGGGAGGATAATAAAATGCCTAAGATTAAAACACACAGCGGCGCAAAAAAGCGCTTTAAACTCACCAAGACCGGCAAGGTTAAGCGTGCGCACGCCTACAAGTCACACATTCTTAACAAGAAGACAACGAAGCGTAAGAGAAATCTTCGCAAGACGGTTTGTGCCGATACAACAAATGTAGCGGCAGTCAAGAAAATGATTCCGTATAAATAATTAGTGGAGGTTACCTATAATGGCTCGTGTAAAAGGTGCGTTAGCAACACGCAAAAGAAGAAAAAAGATATTAAAACTTGCTAAAGGTTATTTTGGCGCAAAATCAAAACTCTTTAAGACCGCTAAAGAAGCGGTTATGAAATCTGGCAACTATGCCTACATCGGACGCAGACTCAAAAAGCGTGATTTCCGCCGTCTTTGGATTACCCGTATTTCGGCTGCTGCAAAGATGAACGGTATGAATTACTCAACCTTTATCTGCGGACTTAACAAAGCGGGTATTCAGATTAACCGCAAGATGCTTGCTGATATCGCTGTTAACGACGCTGCAGGTTTTGCAGACCTCGTAAAGGCAGCACAGAAGGCTTTGTCTAAATAATTTTATCTCGCCCAAGGAATGACTTGGGCGAATTTTTGCTTTTCGGGAGGCGGATATTGTGGGCGATTTTACCGAAATCAGTGCGCGTGAAAACAAACTTGTGAAGCAGGTAATACGCCTGCAAACATCGGCTCGGGCGCGGCGCGAGGAAGGTCTTTTTGTGCTTGAAGGACTGCGGATATGCGGCGATGCGCGTGAAAACGGCGTTGTTTTTGAGCGTCTTATTGTGTCTGAATCTGCATCTTTAAAGTTCACGAAAGAAATCGGCGAATTTGCCGAAATTTCGGCTTTTAAATACTTGGTGCCCGACCATCTTTTTAAAACTATGGCGGATACCGATTCGCCGCAGGGTATAATGGCGGTGGCACGCATCCCCGAAAATAATGCTAAACTCAATCCAAAAGGCAGATATATTGCACTTGAAAATATTGCCGACCCGTCAAACCTCGGTGCGGTTGCCCGCACTGCCGAGGCACTCGGTGTCGACGGTATAATACTGTCGCGTGGCGGTTGCGATCCCTACAGTCCAAAGTCACTTCGGGCTTCTATGGGCACACTGCTTCGCATACCCCTCATTATAACCGAGGATATTTGCGCCACCGCAAAGGAATACTGTCTTCGCACCTTTGCCTGCGTTCCGGATGCAGACTCAACATCGCTTGACAGTGTCACATTTGGCGACGGTGATGTTCTGCTTATCGGTAATGAGGCAAACGGTCTGCTTGAGGAAACTATAAAAAACTGTGATACGCGCGTTACCATTCCTATGTCGGGGCGTGCCGAATCGCTTAATGCGGCGGTTGCCGCGGCAATTGTGATGTGGGAAATGATGAAAGGCGGTAAGGTATGAACCGTCGGTCCCGTATGGAATCGCTTATAAGGTTGCAACTGGCATTTTCGGTTGGCAGTGCGACGGCGTATAAGATTTACTGCGCCGCACAGACGCTTGGTATTCCTTGTGACGATGCAAAGTTACTGTTAGAAAGCAAGGTCATTACCGCCGCACAGTATAACCGCATAAAATCGGTTGACGAAAATGCGGTGAAAAAGGTTCTTTCAGACTGTGAAAAGTGCGGTATCAGCATCATTTGTATTGACGGTGACGGATATCCGCAAAGACTTCGTAATATTGAGGTGCCGCCGTTGGTATTATATATCAAGGGCGATTTCCCCGATATTGACAGTTTGCCTACCTTTTGCATTGTCGGACCCCGTAAGGTTTCGGATTTCGGTAAAAAGGCTGCATATTCGCTTGCCAAACGGCTTGGCGATGCAGGGTTTATTATTGTCAGCGGCGGTGCTGTCGGCAGTGATACCTATGCACACGAAGGCGCCTTGCGTTCGGGCGGTAAGACTGTTGCTGTACTCGGTTGTGGAATTGCTTATGATTATCTTCCCCAAAACCGCGCACTTCGTAACCGCATCGCCCAAAACGGATGCCTTATAAGTGAGCATCCACCGTGTGCACCCACCACAAGGTATTCGTTTCCCGTCAGAAACCGTCTGCTTTCGGGTCTGTCGCTTGGAACGGCGGTGGTTGAGGCAGGTGTCAGGAGCGGTGCGCTTATTACGGCTCGCTGTGCCTGTGAACAGGGTAGAGATGTATTTGTTGTACCGGGCAATCCGACACTTGCGCATTATAAGGGGTCAAACGCACTTCTTCGTGACGGTGCGACACCGCTTATCGATGCATCCGATATTTTTAGTGTATATCTTCCGTTGTTCCCCGATAAAATAGACCTTGAAAGGGCGTTTGCCAAGACTGAAAATACGGTTGAAAGGCAGAGCGTACCTCTTTCAGGTGCCGCGGAAAGGGTATACAAAAGTTTAAACGGTAAAAAATTCACTGTGGACGATCTTGAGGGAATAGGTCTTGATTTTGACGAACTGCTTTCGGCGGTTACGGAACTTGAAATGGCGCATATAATCAAGGCTTTGCCTGGAGGCAGTTACACGGTGTGTAAATAGAATTAAAGGGAGTATAAAAATGTCAAAACTCGTTATTGTTGAGTCACCAACAAAGGTTAAAAGCATAAAGAAATATCTCGGCAACGACTACGAAGTAACGGGTTCAATCCGCCATATCCGCGATTTGCCCAAGTCAAAACTCGGTGTTGATGTTGATAAAGGCTTTAAACTTGAGTATATAAATATGCCCGATAAAAAAGAACTTATAAAATCGCTTAAAGCCGCCGCACAGGCAAGCGACGGCGTTTTGCTCGCGACCGACCCTGACCGCGAGGGTGAGGCGATTTCGTGGCATCTTGCACAACTTTTGTCGCTTGATATGAACGAACAAAACCGCATATGCTTTAACGAAATTACCGAAAGCGGTGTAAAGGCGGGAATTGCCGCCCCTAAAAAGATTGACCTTGACCTTGTCGATGCCCAACAGGCGCGTAGAGTGGTTGACCGAATTGTGGGTTATAAGCTCAGCCCGTTTTTGTGGCGCAAGGTGAAAAGCGGTCTTTCGGCGGGTCGTGTTCAGACGGTTGCTTTAAGGCTTATCGTTGACCGTGAGCGTGAAATAGAGAAATTCGTTGCCGAGGAATACTGGACAATTGATGCCCGTCTTATGAGTGGCAGACGGGTTTTTGATGCAAAACTTTTCGGTACTGCCGACGGTAAAAAGATTGATATAATCCCCGACGAGGCGGCGGCTGAGAAAATCGCTAATGCGCTTGACGGCGCACAGTATACCGTTACCGATATTAAAAAGGGTGTCAGAAACCGTCAGCCCGCACCGCCCTTTACCACCTCGACCCTCCAACAGGAGGCATCGCGTAAACTTGGCTTTACGGGTCAGCGTACGATGAAGGTTGCACAGCAACTATATGAAGGTGTTGATATCCCAGGTGTCGGCACAACGGGTCTTATAACCTATATGCGTACCGACTCTCTCCGTATTTCGGAGGAGGCGCGCAGTGCGGCGGCAAAATATATTGCAGGTCGCTACGGTAAGGATTATCTGCCCGCAAAACCGCGCTATTTCAAAACCAAAAGCGGTGCACAGGATGCCCACGAAGCAATCCGCCCGACGGGTGCTGAACTTACTCCCGACAAGGTTAAGGATTCGCTGACTGCTGAGCAGTATAAACTTTATAAACTGATTTGGGAGCGCTTTATAGCATCGCTCATGGCACCCTGCGTTCAGGATACCGTTGCGGTTGATATTACAGCGGCGGATTACCTCTTTAAAGCCAATGGGTACACCGTTCGCTTTGACGGTTATACCGTACTTTATGAGGAGGGACGCGACGAGGAGGAAACCGACGGCGGTATGCTTCCCGAAATGAATAAGGGCGATTTGCTGAAACTTAAGAGCCTTGATAAAAATCAGCACTTCACACAACCGCCCGCAAGATATACCGAACCTACACTTATTAAGGCGCTTGACGAAAACGGCATTGGCCGTCCGTCGACCTATGCACCGATAATCGCTAATATACTTCAGCGTTCGTATATCGAGCGTGAGAAGAAATCGCTTAAACCGACCAAACTCGGTACGGTGGTTGCCGACCTTATTGTTGAGCATTTTAAACGTATCGTTGATGTAAAGTTTACAGCCGGTCTTGAACAGAAACTTGACAAAATCGGTTCGGGTGAACTTGAATGGATTGCAACACTTTCGGAGTTTTATGCCGATTTCGATGCACTTTACAAAAAGGCAGAGGCACAACTTGACGGAAAGCGCGTAAAGGTGCCCGATGTTGAAACACAGATTCCCTGTGACAAGTGCGGCAGAATGATGGTCGTAAAGAACGGCAGATTCGGTAAATTCCTTGCTTGTCCAGGATATCCTGAGTGTAAAAATACTAAACCTGCACCCGAAGACGATGTAAAACAACCCTGCCCGAAGTGTGGTGCTAAACTTGTAAAGCGTGTATCTAAAAAGGGTAAGAAGTTCTACGGTTGTTCGGAGTATCCGAAGTGTGACTTTGCATCTCCCGGTGTTCCCACAGGCGATAAGTGCAACGAGTGCGGAAGTTTCATAATCAGCGGTATGCGCGGCAGAAAGTACTGTATGAATTCCGAATGTCCCACGCGCGTAAAGGCTGAAAAGAAGACAAAGAAGTAAAATGGATAAAATCACAGTAATCGGTGCAGGTCTTGCAGGATGCG
>JAZREH010000093.1:0-5244 GCA_045660705.1 Acutalibacteraceae bacterium | reverse complement strand
CATTATCGCGCCGTTTCTATAGCGCATTATTTCGACATTTACACCCTCGTATGTAGAGGTGGAATATCCGTAATAACTCCACAAGAAAGAGCACATCCGCATCTCCTCCCCCGCGGGGGCAAGTTGCTTTACACCCTGTGGGGTAAGTTCCACAATTTCGGCAGGGCCAAGTTCTTTTTCTTCCTCATAACCGAGTTTCTGATAAGCAAACGACTCAAACGACACACAGTATCCGTCTTCTCGCTTGCCAATCAGCACGGGAATTCTGCCAAGGCGGTCACGCGCCGCGATTATCGACCCATCCTCACGCAGGATAAGGATATTGGCGGTGCCGTCAATCTCACCCTGTGCGTAACGGATGCCGTCAACGAAGTTTTCACGGGTGTTGATAAGTGCCGCTAAAAGTTCGGCACTGTTTACATTACCGCCCGTCATAGCGTCGAAGTGGTCGGTGCCCGAAAGACATCTTTTAATAAGGTCGTCGGCATTATTGATAACACCAATCATACAGATTGCGTAAACACCAAGCCGTGACCGTATAAGCAACGGTTGCGGGTCATAGTCGCTGATGCAACCGATCGCCGACGTTCCACTCATATCTTCAAAAATATGCTCAAACTTGGCTCTGAATGGTGATTTTTGAATATTGTGTATCTCGCGCTGAAGTCCGATTTCTTTATCAAAAGCCGCAATCCCGCCCCGACGGGTGCCGAGGTGGGAATGATAGTCGGTTCCGAAAAATACATCAGACATAGCATCGGTGGTACTTACTGCTCCGAAAAAGCCGCCCATTGATGTACTCCTTTGGGAATAGTTTTATTTGTTTTTAATTAGTTTTATGCAAAGAAAAGTTTTGAAAGGGTCATCGGGTCGATGTATTCGCCGTCCTTGTAAACGCGCATATTACCCGATGCAATTTCATCGATAAGCATAACATTGCCGTCGGCGTCATAGCCAAACTCAAACTTGATATCATACATATCAAGACCCTTTTCGGCAAGGTCATCAGCAACAATCTTGGTGATTTTCTGGGTCATATCCTTTACGTCGTCATACTGCTGTGCAGTCATAACGCCAAGGTCAACAAGTCCGTCCTTGGTTACAAGCGGGTCGCCCTTTTCATCGTTTTTAAAGGTGGTTTCAACATATGCGGGGAGTTTAGCACCCTCCTCAATGTAGTCACCGTAACGGCGTAGGAAACTGCCCACAGCACGGTAGCGGCAGATAACCTCAAGTCCCTTACCGAAAACCTTACCGGGGAGAACCTCCATAGTAGTGTTTTCAAGGTCAGCACTTACATAGTGGGTCTTTATGCCTGCAGCGTTTATCTTCTCAAAGAAGTAAATCGACATACGGAGATTTACATCACCGACACCGTCGATGGTAAGACCGACAGAATTTTCACCTGGGTCGAAAACGCCGTCTTTACCTGTGCAGTCATCCTTGAACTTTAAAAGGTAGTTGCCGTTGTCAAGCGCAAATACATCCTTTGTCTTTCCTGTGTAAACAAGTTTCTTTTCCATTTTGTATATCTCCTTATATTTTATAAACTTTCCATAACCTTGGCGTCTTTTTGAAGAACCGCCTCGGCATCTGACTTGCGTTTGGCATCGAGTTTTTCGGCAAGCGCCTTGTCCTCTACCGCCAGAATCTGCATCGCAAGAAGTGCGGCATTTCCGCCGCCGTTTATGGCAACGGTTGCAACGGGGATTCCCGTCGGCATCTGAACGGTTGACAAAAGTGCCTCCATCCCGTCAAGGTTTGCCGATTTGCAAGGTATTCCGATAAGGGGAAGTGTCGTATTTGCCGCAACGGCACCCGCAAGGTGTGCCGCCATACCTGCCGCCGCAATAATAACACCAAATCCGTTTTTACGGGCGTTTTCAGAAAACTCTTTCGCCTGAACGGGTGTGCGGTGTGCGGAATAGATATGCACCTCAAACGGGACATCAAAACTTTTCAGCAAATCGGTTGCCTTTTTTATTATCGGCAGGTCGCTGTCGCTGCCCATAATAATTCCTACCTTTTTCATAGGTTTCCCTCCTGTGTAGCCAAAAAATCAAAAAGGGCGGTTTTATCCCTTGGTTCGGATAAAACTGCCCAGACGGTCGACATTTGTGCACCTTTTGCGGATAAATCGCCCGCAACGGTGACCTATAGTTCTTTGCTCCCTGATGTTAATTTCATCTGCCGTCAGTCACAAAAAACATCCGTACTTATATTATAAAATATGTGTCGCGTTTTGTCAATTATGAAAAATGATATTATAGCGGGGTTATTGTAGAGTATTTTTGTCTTTTTTTACGCTACGGTCTGAAGTAGTCAACAATTCCCTCGACTATGGCTTTTGCCTTTCTTTCATTCGTCGGGGTATCAATTATACCCGCATAATCCGAGTTGCCGCTCATATATCCGTTTTCGGTCAGCACACTCGGACAGTAGGATGCGCGGCTTAAAAAGAAGACATGCCATCCCGTAGGCTTAACCTTTGAATAGACACCCGCATTTATTGTGCGTGCCTCTATCAGTTTTGCGGCGTTACTTGTCCACGCATTGAAATGGTAGACCTCAAAACCGTTCGCCTTACTGCTTGCCGCGGCATTGTGATGCACCGAAACACAGAAGTCGGCGCGGGCGTTTTTGAGTATTTCAACCCGTCGGTCGGCAGAAACATAACTGTCGTCAGAACGGGTCATAATAACAGCGGCACCAATCTTTTCAAGTTCGGATTTTATTATCTTCGCAAGGCCAAGATTTGCATTAGATTCGTAAACATTACCCTTGCCGACAGCACCTGGGTCATAACCGCCGTGACCCGCATCGACCACAACCGTCATACCGTCAAGCCGTACGCCGTAGGGGTTATTAACATCCTCGTCAATCTGTGCGACACGGGGGTTCAGGAAAGAAAACTCCAACTGTCCCGCCGCGTTATAATCGGCATCCCATCCACGGAAAATGCCCGCATTTTTAAGATAAAGTCTTACCGTAACCGAACCCGCATTCTGATATATCCCCGCGTGGCTGAAAAGCGGATTTTCTGACGAAAATGCGATTTCTCCCGTAAACTGTGTAGCATAGCAGAATTCAATCTGCACAAACTCACAGGTAATACCGCTTACCGTAAAGTTTCTTTTAGTGGGATTCGTGTAACTCTGCGGCAGTATATCAAGGAAAAACGGCGCTTTCCAATCGGTATCAACCACAACCTTTGTGTATTGTTCACCCTCTGAAACCTCGGCGAAGTTAATACTGTTGGTATCGGGTACAGTACCCGCGGTAATGCCTACCACAGGCTTTTTGACACTGCTTGAACTGCTTTCCTTTTTTTCGATATACACCCTGCGTCCGCAACGCAGATTGACATATTTAAGGTCACCGACAACGGTGGTGCCTACAATCTGGTCAACCGTACCGCGCGGCAGATAGTTATTACGCGGGTCGGACCAGTCGTCTGTAGTTGAACCGTTAAAGGTTTCGGCGGTAAACGCCGTCACCTCGGCAATATGCGGAATAATCGCTTTTTTACAGGTTATATTCCCCGACGAACCGCGGTCGGTAATGCCGTTGTATGTTGCAGAATAGGTTATTTTACCGAGGTTTAACGCCTCTAAATTCCCCGATGGCAGATTGAAAACACCCGTAAAACCGACAAAACCGTCAGGCAGGGGTTCACCCTCCTGAAAGACCTGTCGCTCAAGGGTGATAGTCTGACCGTTAAAGGTTGCCGTAACGGTACTTCCCGCACGCGCCGAAACGCTGACCGCAACGACGGCACCGCTTTCATAACTTGCTTTAGATGACGGCTGATATTCCTTCATAACAATGTATTTATATCTTACCGTAACCGTCGTGGTTTTTCCTTTATGTTCAAACACAAATTTATTTGCGCCGATTTTAAGTTCGGTTTCGACCGCAAAGGCACCGTTCCCGTCAAGTTCTACCGCATTCCCGTTCAGTGTCAGCGGATGTGCGGCATCGGCAGTTCCCATCAGTGTATAGTACGGCACCGTCACCGTAACATCACTCTTTGCGGGCGCTGTCAGCACAAGACCGATTTCGGGGACAGGTGTTTCTTCGGGCGCTATTATTTCGGGCACGGGCGTTTCCTCGGGCAAAACAGCATCACTTTCGGTATCCGACACCGTACTGATTTCGGTAAACGCAGGTGCCGCCTTTCCCATAGCCCATACAAGCAGTAACGCCGCAAGAGTTGCCGCAACAACCGCCGCCAGAGCAACACCAACCCAAACAATAATTTTTTTATGTGCGATAAAAAATTCTTTCAACATCAAAAACTCCATATAATTTTTTACAGACTGTATTTTACCACACCGATATTTAAAGCGCAAGAAGTTTAAGAAAAAAGTTGTGTTTTGTAATATTTAGCATTGAAAAAAGGCTTTGCGCGTGGTATCATTTTAAGAAAATCACATAATTGCGGCAAACATCAGCATTTCACGAACGCGGTCGTAAATAGCCCCCGCCTGTGTTTCGGGCAACGGATTTTTACCTTTCCCAAGTTCTACCGTAAAGGCGGGACGCCCGATTTCGGATATAAACCAATCCTTAAATCCGCCTCCGTCGGCGATACCTATAGCGCTGTCAAGCGCATACCCCGACGATGTGGCAAGAAGTTGCGCCATCCTTTCGCTTCGCGGCGGTCTTTTGTCGCCGTATGTCCAGTATATGACCTCGCCCTGTGAATGAAGTGCAACCGCGTGACCCACCCGACCGTTGCGACAAAGTTCGCAAAGCGCCTGTGTTTCGGGTTCGCTTTCGGGATAGTATCCGCCAAAACGGGTAGGTGACGGACCGTATATTCCCATATCCCGTTCCAGTTCGCGAAGTTTTTCCCACCCCGCATCAAAGTTGTGGTTTATATCGACGCCGCGAAGATTTGCATTCCAATGGGTAAAATCACCGCGACTTATTTTTTCAATGCTTCTTACAAGTCTTCCACAGGCGCTTTTGCCGTGAATTGATATCTCGCAACCATCGGGATTTACGCGAGGAATAAATATTACACCCCTGCCGAAAAGCGCCCTCTTGGCGTTAAGCCCCGCCACCGCACCGTCGGTTGCTACAGCGCGGCAAAGTTCCTCAACAAACATTAAAAGCACCGTCGTAGTCAGGTGTTCACTTCCGTGAAACGCCGCCGTTATCAGTGCGTATTCGCTTGATTTTCCAAGTTTAATTGCGCCTATTTCCCTGCCCATACAACTTGTTCCGACCGTAAAGGTG
>JAZREH010000092.1:0-7107 GCA_045660705.1 Acutalibacteraceae bacterium | reverse complement strand
CGCCGCCGATGTGAAAATTGACGGCGCGCCCGACCCTAAAAAAGTTTCACAGTCTGTAAAGGATGATTTTTTAAATGAAAATTCTTGTTATTAACGGACCAAACATAAATATGCTTGGTATTCGCGAACCCGACATATACGGCAAAAGCGGATACGCCGAACTGTGCGACACGATAAAAGATTACTGCGCCCAAAGAAATATAGTGGCTGAACTTTACCAGTCAAACCACGAGGGTTTGTTAATCGATAAAATTCAGTCGGCATATAACAATTTTGACGGTATTGTAATAAATCCCGCCGCATACACACATACAAGTATCGCTATTCTTGACGCGGTAAAGGCGGTGGGAATCCCGACGGTTGAGGTACACATTTCGGATGTATCGGCACGCGAGGATTTCCGTCAGATAAGTTACATCCGAAGCGCCTGTATAAAAACCATATCGGGTCACGGTATCAAAGGGTATACCGAGGCGAATGATGTTATAATTTCATATCTCGGTGATAAAAAATGACGGTTACTATAGAAAAAGGTTGTGCCGTCGGTAAGGTTGCGGCGCCGCCGTCAAAAAGTATGGCACACCGCGCCCTTATCTGTGCGGCACTGTCACAAAACAGCATAATAGACGGTGTTGAGTTGTCTGACGATATAAACGCTACACTTGAATGTCTTAAAAAACTTGGGGCAAACATAACCTCTGACGGCAGAAAAATCACGCTTGGCGGACTGCTGCCTCAAAACATTACTGACAGCGAAATTTACTGTCACGAAAGCGGCAGTACACTTAGGTTTTTAATACCGATTTGTCTGCTTTCAAGTGGAAAAACCACACTTCGCGGTGCGGCGCGGCTTATGGAAAGGCCGCTTTCGGTGTATGCCGATATATACCGCGAAAAGGGTCTTTACTTTTCACAATCCTCCTACAGCGTTACGGTGGGCGGACCGCTTAAAGGCGGTATCTTTACAGTACCGGGCGACATTTCAAGTCAGTTTATTTCGGGGTTGCTTTTTGCACTCCCCCTTTGTGACGGCGACAGCGAAATACGCATAACGGGAAATCTTGAAAGTGCGCCGTATATTGATCTGACACTTAAAGTACTTAATGATTTTGGGGTTGATATAAAAAGGCAGGATAACACCTTTAAAATAAAAGGAAATCAGACCTACAAAAACCGTAATCTTTCGGTTGAGGGCGATTGGTCAAACGCCGCTTTTCTTGACGCCTTTAATCTGTTCGGCGGTGTTGTTGCCGTTACAGGGCTTGACGATAAAAGTCTTCAGGGCGACCGCGTTTACCGTCAGCATTTTGCGGCACTTAAAGACGGTTTTTGCGAAATTGACCTGTCCGCCTGTCCCGACCTTGCACCGATAGAGTTTGCGGTGGCGGTGGCACTGAACGGGGCTCGGTTTACGGGTACTAAAAGGCTTAAAGCAAAGGAAAGTGACCGCGCCGAGGCTATGCGGCAGGAACTTTCAAAATTTGGCATTACTGTCGCGGTTGAGGAAAATTCAGTTACCGTACACGGCGGAAATCTTAAGGTCCCCACAAAGGTGATTGATTCCCACAACGACCACCGAATTGTTATGGCAACCGCACTGCTTTGCACGCTGACAGGCGGTACTATAGAAAATGCACAGGCGGTAAACAAAAGTTTTCCCGATTTCTTTGAAAAAATCGAATCCCTTGGCATTGGAGTAAAACGGTATGAAACTTGATAAATCACTTAACATACTTATTGTGGGTTTAGGACTTTTAGGCGGCAGTTATGCTATGGCGCTGAAAAAACAGGGGTATAAGGTAAACGCTTTGACCCTTGAACAGACATCAATTGATTATGCCCTTAAAAACGGTCTTATTGATAACGGCACAACCGAGATTGACCCCGAAATAATAGGTCTTGCCGACCTTGTAATATTTGCACTTTATCCGCATATCTTCACAAACTGGATACGCGAAAACCAGCAATACTTTAAAAGCGGTGCAATAATCACCGATGTAACGGGTGTTAAGGGCTGTATCGTTTACGATATTCAGAAAATGTTGCGCGACGATGTGGAATTTATCGCGGCACACCCAATGGCGGGCCGCGAGGTTTCGGGCGTTGAAAACAGCGACGATGCAATTTTTAAGGGTGCAAACTACATCGTGGTACCGACCGATGCAAACACCAACGGCGCTATCGAACTTTGCAAGAATTTGGGCGAAGTTTTAGGCTTTAACGATATTTCGGTGCTCTCCCCCGAATCGCACGATGAAATGATTGCATTTTTATCCCAACTTACCCACTGTATCGCCGTATCGCTGATGTGCGCTAACGACGACCCCGATATGATACGCTATACGGGTGACTCGTTCCGCGACCTTACCAGAATCGCAAAAATCAACGACGAAATGTGGAGTGAACTTTTTATTGCCAACCGACCTGCACTCCTGCGCGAAATGAACAGATACCGCCGTTCGTTTGAACTGCTTTACGAATATATCGCAATCGGTGACCGCGACGGCATACGAAATATGATGAAACTGTCAACTAAACGCCGTAAGGCATTTGAAAGGAAATGATTTTTTGAGTATGGAATTCAAACATAAACTGCCAATCCCGCAACAGATTAAATCACACTATCCGCTGACCGACGAAATGCGCGCCGTAAAGGAAAGCCGCGATGCCGAAATACGTGCCGTATTTGAGGGAAAATCGGATAAGTTTATACTTATCATCGGTCCCTGTTCCGCCGATTCGCGTGAGCCTGTTCTTGACTACATTTCACGGCTTAAAAGGGTTGAGGAACAGGTTAACGATAAGATAATCATTGTCCCTCGCATTTACACCAACAAGCCGCGTACCACAGGCGACGGTTACAAGGGTATGCTTCACCAGCCCGACCCCGACCGCGACCCCGATATGCTTTCGGGAATTATCGCTATTCGTGACCTGCATTTAAGTGCACTTCGTGACTACGGTTTTTCCTGTGCCGACGAGATGCTCTACCCCGAAAATTACCGTTATCTCTCCGATTTGCTTGCATATGTAGCAGTCGGCGCGCGCTCGGTTGAAAATCAGCAACACCGCCTAGTGGCCAGCGGCCTTGAAGTTCCCGTAGGTATGAAAAACCCGACAGGCGGCGACCTTTCAATTATGATGAACTCCATAACCGCCGCACAGCACAGCCACACATTTTTATACCGCGGTTGGGAGGTTAAAAGCAGCGGCAACCCCTATGCCCACGCTATAATGCGCGGATTCGTCGATTTTACGGGCAAAAGCGCATCTAATTATCACTACGAAGACCTGCAAAAACTTCACGGTCTGTTCAGTAAAACCGACCTTTTGAATCCTGCCGCTATTGTTGACACCAACCACGCAAATTCGGGCAAGCAGTATCTTGAACAGGTGCGAATCGCAAAGGATGTAGTCTACAGCCGCAATCACAACGATGATATCAAGAAACTTGTCAAAGGTCTTATGATTGAAAGTTACATTGAGGACGGCGCACAGAAAATCGGTGAACATATATACGGAAAATCGATTACCGACCCCTGCCTTGGTTGGGAAAAGACCGAAAATCTTATATTCAGTATTGCCGACTCACTTAAATAAGCGTACAAAAACACCCTCCGTTTTGGAGGGTGTTTTTTATTTTCCAACACAGAATTTTCTGAAAACCTCGTCGGTGACCTCGTTCGTGACGCGTTTACCAGTAAGTTCAAGTAGTGCCGCCAGCGCATCGTCGACACACACACCAACCGCATCAAGCGTTACACCGCATTTTATAGCATTTGCCGCTTCATTTATCGCATCAAGTGCGCGATTTACGCAGGAAAGTTGCCGTTCACTTATCAGCACCGCATCATCAGGGTCAAGGTTTGCCGTTTTTGTAAGTTCGCCTATCAGCGAAACAAGACGGTCAATCCCATCGCCCTGTTTTGCCGAAATTCCAACAACAGGGAATCCGTCAAAGTCGGTTTGACAAAGGGTTGTTTGAAGGTCTGATTTATTTATGATTACAATAGCCCTTTTGCCGCGAATCTTTTCAATAAGTGCAGTATCATCGGCATCAAGCGGTACAGCACCGTCGAAAACCGCAAGTATAAGACCCGAACCCTCAAGACGGTCAAGGGCGCGTTGAACACCGACCTTTTCGACCGTATCGCCCGTTTCGTGTATGCCCGCCGTATCTGAAAGATTAAGGGTTATATCGCCCACCGTAACGGTGGTTTCAATTATATCGCGGGTCGTTCCCGCAACATCGGTAACTATCGACCTTTCACTTCCGCAAAGCAGATTCATAAGGGTAGACTTACCGACATTCGGTCTGCCGACAATGGCGCAGTCAACACCCTCCCGCACAAGTTTGCCCATATCATATGTTGCAACAAGATTTGAAAGCCGTGTACGGCAGGAATCAAGCATAAGTGTGAAGTTTTCGGGTGACAGACCCTTAATGTCCTCGTCGGGATAGTCGGAATAAACCGACAGTGATGCCGCCGTTTCGGTAAGCGCGGCGATGATTTTTTCCGCCTCAACACTTATCCTACCGCCCTGTGCGTTTTTGGATATACGCAAAGCCGCATCGTTTTTTGCATTTATAAGTTCACAAATGCTTTCGGCTTTCGTAAGGTCCATCTTGCCATTTAAAAATGCGCGTTTTGTAAACTCTCCCCTATCGGCGGGATACGCACCCGCGCTGAACACAGTACGCAAAACGCGTGACACCATTGTTCTGCCGCCGTGGACCGATATTTCAACGACATCCTCGCCCGTATAACTTTTGGGGGCGCGGAAAACAAGTGCAACACCGTCATCAAGCGTGCCGCTTTGGTCGAATACCTCACCGTATGCGGCGGTATATCCCGAAAGTGCCGACAGTTTTTCACCTGAAAAAGCCTTAAAGCAACGGTCGGCGACTGCTATGGCATCGTCGCCCGATATTCGTATAACACCGATTCCACCCTCACCAAGCGGTGTGGCAACTGCGGCGATAGTTCTTTCAGACATTTTTTCACCTCACATAATCAAAGACACACAAAGGGAGGGCGAACCCTCCCCGTTTTTTTAAAGCACCTTGCTTAAGAAGTCGCGAAGACGCGCGCTTTTGGGGTTAGAGAACACTTCTTCAGGCGAGCCCTGTTCGGCAATTACGCCCTCATCTATAAAGAAGATTCTGTCGGCAACCTCACGCGCAAAGCCCATTTCGTGGGTAACAATAGCCATTGTCATACCAGAACTTGCAAGTTGTTTGATAACGGCAAGCACCTCGCCAACCATTTCGGGGTCAAGCGCACTTGTCGGTTCGTCGAAAAGCATAACATCGGGTTCCATACAAAGCGCGCGGACAATCGCCACACGCTGTTTCTGACCGCCCGAAAGTTGCGACGGATAGGAGTCTGCCCTGTCGGCAAGACCGACCGTTTCAAGCAGTTTCATAGCCCTTTCGTTGGCATCTTTTTCCGAAAGTCCCAACAGTTTAATCGGGGCGATGGTCATATTTTTAAGTACCGTCATATGTGGGAAAAGGTTGAATTGCTGAAAAACCATACCCATCTTGCGACGGTGAAGATTTATGTTAGCCTTTTTATCGGTAATATCGGTACCGTCAAATAAAATCTTACCGCCTGTCGGTTCCTCAAGAAGATTCAGACAACGCAAAAAGGTTGATTTACCCGAACCCGACGCACCGATTATTACGACAACTTCGCCCTTTTTGATTTCGGCATCAATGCCCTTTAAAACCTCTACCTTTCCAAAGGATTTCAAAAGTCCCTCGGTCTTTATGATGATGTTATCAGTGGTCACTGCGGCGAAGCCTCCTTTCAAGTTTTCCAACAAGCCAAGTAAATAACATTACAACAGCAAGATATATGATCGCCACTGCTATAAGTGGCATAAATGCTGAAAAGGTGCGTCCGCGAATCAGGTCACCTGCTTTTGTAAGGTCTTGAATACCAACATAACCTGCTATTGAAGTTTCCTTTAGCAACACAATAAATTCATTACAAAGCGTCGGTAAAACAATTTTAAACATTTGCGGAATTACAATGTAAATCATAGTTTGAATATAATTGAATCCTAATGAACGACCTGCCTCAAACTGACCGTTATCCACCGACATAATACCGCTTCTGAATATTTCAGCAACATAAGCGCCCGAATTTATACCAAAAGCAATTATAGCAACCATTGCACCGTTTGTCGACGAGGCAAAAATTATGAAATACATAATAAGAAGTTGAACGACAACCGGTGTTCCGCGTATAACAGTTAAATAAAGGTTACAAACAAAGTTTAAAATTCGTAAAACGATTACACCGATGCCACCGCGTTTTTTCATATTAGATATATTCTTATCGTATGTAGAACGAATCATAGCGATTACAACACCGATTACTATACCGATTAAAACAGCAAAAAAGGTGATTTTCATAGTCTGCTTGATACCTTCAAGCAGCCACTTCCAACGGTCACCATCAATAAAATTAAGTTTAAATACAGCTGCAAGGTCAGCCCACCAAAGTTTTATAGCATCAATAAAACTCAAAATCCAATCAGGCACTGCAACTCCTCCTTGAAACATATTTTACATCAAGAAAAAAACGGGCGGTTTTTTACCGCCCGTTAGCGTCAACGATTACTTTTTGATGTACTTATCAACTATCTTCTGAACTTCACCGCTATCAATGAGTTCACGAAGTGCCCCGTTTATATCATCAAGAAGTTCCTTGTTTTCCTTGGCAACACAGATTGCATAATCTTCGTTAGTATACTCGCCCTCAAGAATCTTTAACTTGCCTTCATTAGCGGCAACATAAGATTTTGCGGGTTCGTTATCGATGATTACGGCGGTTATCTTGCCTGCAACAAGCGCGGAAACAGCATCGTTACCAGTCTTATAGCGTGTAACCTTATCCTCACCAAAGCCCCATTTTTCAGGCTTATCCGAAGAATAAATATCACCTGTTGTATCCTGCTGAACGCCGATCATAATACCGTCCTTAACGCCGGTGGGGTCGCCCGCATCATTGAAGCCTGTATAGAAATCTTCAAACGATTTATACTCACTATCAATCGGAACGATAACCGACTGAATACCTGTTGCATAAGTATCAC
>JAZREH010000091.1:0-2810 GCA_045660705.1 Acutalibacteraceae bacterium | reverse complement strand
CGCCGTTCATATCCTGCGGCCAAAGCATACGCGCTTTTATGCGTATCTCCCCTGCCTTCTGGGTTGAGCGGACAAGTACTGTGGCAATACCAGCTTCGGCACAGACAGGGTTTGCGCCGATAGAACTGTCACCGACAATCTCGCCCTCACCCTCGATTTCAAAGACAATAGGATGCTCGTCGCAGGTAATCGGAACAACCGCACCGTTGCGACCGACAAAACTGCACCTTACCGCAACGATATCGGAACCATCGGCCTTAAGCGGAATGTCCATTAAATCGGCTTCAAGGTTTAGTTTAACGGCGATTTGCGGTGTTTCAACCGTAACCTCTTTTACAAGTTCATCGCCAACATAAGCCTTTGCAACAAGTTTTGTACGCTCACGAACTTTATATTTGCGCTTGACATCCTTAAATGTAAAGGGCGGATGATTTAAAGGTAGGTCATCAGGCGTCTGCTCGGCAATCAGGGTATCGTCGTGATAGAGCGCTACCCTTTCGGCGTTGGAAAAGACCATAACATCGTTAGGGCTCATTTCGCACCACCAACTTGCGATAAAGAGGACATCACCTGCTTTTTCGCGGTCTACCTGTGACTGCATAAAGTAATACGAAAATTTTGGAAGTCTGAACAAGTCGAGGTGTCCGCCCCAACAGGGATTTATATGGTAACCGCGGTTGTGCGCGATGCCTGGCCATACGCCGTAACCGCACTGACACATTTTATTATAGTTATCAATGTACTGACTTTTGATACCACTGTTGTCAAACTTTTGAATCATACGAAGCACCGCTTCGCTCATAACAAAGTCCCCCCAACCCCGCTTACAACGCCAGATACTGCTTTGGTCGGTAAAGTTATCAGGACCGTCACCGTATTCGCGTGTCCAGCGCGGACGCTCCACAGAATCATCGCGCTCAATAAGACCGTAGTTTTCCATACCTTTACCAAGCATTCCTGGGTCGTAATCCTGATAAGCTATATCGGTGGGACCCCAGTCAGATGCGGTATAACAAGGCGAATACGGATATTCTTCGTGAACTGTGTTATGGAAACCAAGTTGAACATCATAGTCCATTTTGGACTCGTTGAGCATAGGCTCCCAGAAAAGAATACAGGGGTTATTGCGTTGCCAACGAATCATATCGCGGACATTCTGTATTGCACGTTCCAAAAAGATACCGTCGGTACAGAACTGCCAACCGGGGTTGCTTACGATAAGTGTCATACCAAGACGGTTGCAGGTATCAAGAACGACCGTTGCAAAAGGATAATGCGAGCGAAGGTTTTCACATCCCATCTCCTTTAACTTTGTGATATCGCGGATAAACAGACTGTCAGGAACCGCATTGCCGATGTAGGGCCAGTTTTGATGGTAGTTAACACCGCTGAAGCGGTGCGATTTTCCATTGAAGATTACACCGTCATTTACTGTGAATTCAAAGGTGCGTATACCGATTTCGGTATCTTGCGAAAATTGAGCTTCGTCACCGTCAAAAATCACACAACGAAGTGTGTAGAGATTTGGGTTATCAATACTCCAAAGCGCGGGATTTTTAAGGGTTAAGTTACCCTCAAAATACAACGCTTCATTTGAGGAGAACTGCTTCTCTTCCTCATACTTACCAACAACATTACCGTTGCTGTCAATAATTGAAGTAACAAGTGTAAGCGATTTTGAACTGTCGGTTTCATTCTTAACCTGAACGCGCGAATTTATCGTTGCAGATTCATCGCTTACATCGGTATACCAAACAAAAATACCGCCGCCCGCAACCTCATTAGCAAGTAGTGGGTGGGTTATGTAAACAGGCTCGCTTACAGTTATTCTGGCATTTCGATAAAGTCCGCCCTCATATGTAAAATCAAGATGCTTTTGCGGTTTTCCGGGTGGTACTTCGGGGTCGTCGGTGTTATCAACAAAAACTTCCAAAAGGTTATCTTTGCCATAGTTTAAGAACTCGCTGATATCGGCAACGAGCGGAGTGTATCCGCAAAAATGTTCCTTTACTGTTTTGCCGTTAACGGAGAAACGGCTTTTACCCATAGCACCCTCAAACTCGATTATTACCTTTTTGCCGCAGAATTGCTCATCCGCAAAAAATTCCTTGCGGTAAAGTGCGGGTCCCTGATAGTTTCGGCAACCGCTTGCGTTTTCGGGTTCAAGGCGGACACTGTGCGGCAGACATACCGCTACAGCATTTTCCTCACCCCAATCAGCGCTACGGCAAAAACGCCAATCCTGATTTATTGAAATAATTTTTCTTTCCATAAAACATTCCTCGCTAACTATTAGCAGCATTAAATGAAAAGGCTCAAAAACGGACCTTTTCAAGGATATACTATTTCTTTTTTAGTCCAAAGTCAAGCGCAAAATATTTTTCAGCCTTTTTTCTTTAATCGTTAAGTTCGGCAATGGTAACACCGTTTTCGCCCTCGCCGAAAAGACCGATACGGAAGGTTTTAATGTTTCTGTGTGACCGCAAATGTGCCTGCACCGCTTTTCGCAGTACGCCTGTTCCCTTTCCGTGTATTACCGTAACGGTTGTGATACCCGAAAGTACGGCATTATCAATATATTTGTCGAGTTCAAGGATTGCTTCATCACTTGCCATACCGCGCAGGTCGATTTCGCCCGCGACACTACGGTGCTCGCGCGAAGTAAGACCCGTAACATTTCGTGTTTTCTTAACCTCGGTTGATTGAGAAGATTTCTTAATGCGCAGTTCGTCAAAAGAAAGCCACATTTTCATCGAACCCGACATAACAAACGCCTTTTTGTCTTTTTCATTGAGATCGATGACCGTCGC
>JAZREH010000090.1:0-2814 GCA_045660705.1 Acutalibacteraceae bacterium | reverse complement strand
ATGCCAAGTTTCCCCGTATTTAATGTTGCCGATTGCGCTATAGTAATCGGTGCTGTCTTGCTTGTTGTATATTTCCTGTTTGATATGAAAAAGGATGCGGGTACACACGAAAATGAGCCTGCACAGGATACGGTATTAAGTTCTGATAAACCCGATGAAGACGGTATTTAACGACGATTCTGTTTGCAGACTTGATGTTTTTGTTTCTGCTCTTGAACACATAACGCGTTCAAGGGCAGCAAAACTTATTGAGGACGGCTGTGTTACGGTAAACGGCGCACCGACTTCTAAAAACTGCAAACTGAAAAAGGGCGATACGGTTGAGGTTTTGATGCCTGATGCCGTACCGTATGAGGCAGTACCGCAGGAAATACCGCTTGATATTGTTTACGAGGACCAACATCTGCTTGTGGTTAATAAACCCAAAGGAATGGTAGTTCATCCCGCCGCAGGTAATTTTGAGGGTACGCTTGTCAATGCCGTTATGTGGCATTGCGGTGACTCGCTTTCGGGCATCAACGGTGTTATGCGACCGGGTATTGTCCACCGAATAGATAAAAACACAAGCGGTCTGCTGATTATAGCCAAAAATGACGAGGCACATATCGGCCTTGCAAAACAGATAAAGGAACATTCCTTTACCCGCGAGTATGAGGCGGTCGTCTACGGCGGACTGAAAGGCGAAAGCGGTACGGTTGATGCGCCTATCGGCAGACATCCCGTAAAGCGCAAGCAGATGGCGGTCACCGACAAAAACAGCAAAAACGCCGTTACACACTACAGCGTTATCGAAAGGTTTGGCGCCTTTACCCATATTCGTCTGCGCCTTGAAACGGGGCGGACCCATCAGATAAGGGTGCATATGTCATATATAGGGCATCCCGTTGCGGGTGACGATGTATACGGACCTAAAAAGGCCATAAAACGCCTTGACGGTCAGTGTTTGCACGCAAGGAAAATCGGTTTTATTCATCCGATAACAGGGGAGTATCTTGAATTTACAAGTGACCTGCCCGAATATTTTACATCTTTTTTGGAGGTTATAAGAAACAATGGGGATTTTTGACGGTTGCTTATTGGCATCCGATATTGACGGTACATTAATTGATAACGGATATATCAATCCCAGATGTATTGAAAAAATCAAATTTTTCGTGTCAGAGGGCGGATATTTTTCGCTTTCTACGGGCAGAAGTGCAGGCGCTGTCAGTGCCGCGGTTAATGCAATCGACTGTCTTTCACCCTCGGTTGTCTGTAACGGCGCAATGATTTACGATTATGCAAGCAATAAGGTTTTAAAGGAATACCTGCTTTGTGACGAGGATAAAGGGGTGGCACAACTTGTCATCGACCTTGGTCTGGATATCGGAATCGAGATACACAGCGGTGAGCGTGCTTTGGTAGTTTTACGCAACGCCGAAACCGACATACACGAACAGTATGAGAGCCTTGAAGTCGAGTTTATGAGTCTTGACGAGGCGATGCAGTACAATTGGTCAAAGATTCTTTTGGCGGTTGCCGATTTCGAGGATTATGAGCCTACGATTCAAATGCTTAAAAGTGTCTGCAAAAATTCAGACGTTCTTAACACCACGGCTGTGATTGATAACCGTACACGCCATTATATTGAGGTTGTTCCGAAGGGTGTTTCCAAAGCAAAGTCAATTATGACTCTGTGTGAGATGTTTAACATAAAGGAAGGCTGTTCATATGCGATAGGCGATTATTATAACGATGTGCCTATGCTTAAAAATGCCGATGTCTGTGCGGTTCCTGTAAATGCACCTGATGATGTAAAGGAACTTGCCGATGTAATTGTTTCAACTGCGAAAGACGGCGCTGTCGCCGATTTCATAGATTATTTAACAGGAAGGAATACAAAAAATGGATGCGATAAGTAAAAAGGAATTACAAAAAATCGCCTGCAAGGTCAGAATGGGTATTATCGAGGGGGTACACGCCGCTAAATCGGGTCACCCCGGCGGTTCACTTTCTTGTACCGATATTTTAACATATCTGTACTTTAAAGAGATGAATGTTAACCCCGAAAATCCCAAGGC
The DNA here is from genome assembly GCA_045660705.1 of Acutalibacteraceae bacterium. Taxonomy (GTDB): domain Bacteria; phylum Bacillota; class Clostridia; order Oscillospirales; family Acutalibacteraceae; genus UBA737. The sequence continues at coordinate 754 of JAZREH010000090.1, read as the reverse complement.
TGCCGACCGCGACCGCCTTGTACTTTCAAAGGGTCACGCTGCACCGGCACTTTATTCGGTACTTGCACAGCGTGGTTATTTTGATCCCGCCGAACTTTTAAAACTTCGTCAGATTGGTTCGGTACTTCAGGGTCACCCCGATATGAAGTATATCCCCGGTGTTGATATGTCTTCGGGTTCGCTCGGTCAGGGCATTTCTGCCGCCTGCGGAATGGCGCTTTCGGCAAAGCACTTCGGCGATAGTTTCAAGGTTTATACAATCCTTGGCGACGGTGAGTCGGAGGAGGGTCAGGTTTGGGAAGCGGCTATGTTCGCGGCAAACAAGGGTCTTTCGAATCTTACTGTTTTTGTTGATTATAATAATCTTCAAATCGACGGAACTATTGAAGAGGTTAACTCTGCTGCACCGTTCGACACTAAGTTTGAGGCATTCGGCTGGCACACAATAACCATTGACGGTCACGACTTTGTTGCTATTGAAAAGGCGCTTTGCGAGGCAAAAACGGTTGATAAACCTGTTGCAATTATTGCAAAGACCGTAAAGGGTAAGGGCGTTTCCTATATGGAAAATGCCGTTGGTTGGCACGGTTCTGCACCTAATGACGAACTTTATGAGCAGGCAATGACAGAACTGAAAGCACAACTTGATGCGCTTAACTGATGGGGGTATTAAAATGAGTGAAGTAAAAACAGTTGCTACAAGAGCGTCTTTCGGCAAAGCGCTTGTTGAACTTGGTGAAAAGAGAAACGATTT
>JAZREH010000089.1:0-13000 GCA_045660705.1 Acutalibacteraceae bacterium | reverse complement strand
CCCGAAATTTTTTAACACTGCGGTGTAAAAATTTCGATCGCGGCCACTACTTATGCCTCGCTTCATCTGTCACCGGCAGCGCTCGGCAACGTTCCCACTTCGATACGTCTGCGTATATATAAACTCCGTCGGGAGTTTGCTGACCGCAATGCTTTTATCGGCTGTTGTCGGTCAACTATTCTATTATATTGACTTTTTACACAAATGTCAAGATAAAATTTATAATTGATATTGCGAGCAAAATATAATATAATGTAAATAGTAAAAAGATTTGTTTCCGTTCGGCTGTTTGCCGGTGCGGTGGGGAGGAAAATATGAGGATTATTACTATCAGCCGTGAGTTTGGCAGCGGCGGCAGAGAACTTGGCAAAAGACTTGCTGACCAGTTAGGTTTTGCCTACTACGATAAGGAGATTATTCTGGCGGTCGCCGAAAAGCGAGGTATGGACTCAGGCTATGTCGAGCGTGCGCTGGAGGTTGGGGTTGCACAACTTGTTCCGCTGACCTTCCGTCACTCGTTCTACAGTGCGCCGATGTTTCAGACCGTTCCTACCGAACTGCTTGCCGCACAAAAGGAGATTTTACATAAAATCGCTGAAAACGGTGAGGACTGCATAATCGTCGGACGGAGTGCCGATGTGATTCTGCGCGACAAAAATCCGTTCAATATGTTTGTTTATGCCGATATGCCCGCCAAGATTGCACGCTGTATCGAGCGCGCCGAGGAGGGTGAGCGTATAACCGAGCGTGAAATGAAGCAAAAAATCCGCAAGATAGATTCGGGGCGCGCGCTTACCAAAGAAATTCTTTCCGGCAGTAAGTGGGGTGCCAAAGAAAACTATCATCTGACCGTTAATACGACAGGTTGGGAAATCAAGGATATCGTACCGCCTGTGGCGGAGTTCATAACCCGATGGTTTGACTGCCACAAAGAAGAAACGGTTTGATTATCTTTTAAAAATATCGCTGTATTCTGCGCTGGAACGCATAGAAACATAATCGTCGTCAGCAATTATTATATGGTCGAGCAGGTGTACGCCGATATGCTTTAGAGCCTGTGCTACCTGTTCGGTTATCTTGATATCAGCGGCGCTTGGAAGCGCTATGCCCGACGGGTGATTATGTGCAAGTACAACGGTGGTGCAACCAGAATTTATTGCTACCTTTATCACATCGCGGACCGAAAGTCCGACCGACGACGGATCGCCTTCTGAAATAAAATCAAAATCCAGCACCTTTCCACTGCTGTTAAGGCACAGCATCGCCACGCTTTCGTCGAAAATACCTGCATATTCGTGCAGTAAGAAATCGCCGATGTCATCGATGTCGCGGAATTTTGTTTTTTTCGTTATTTTTTCGTATTGGTACACTCTTGCAATCGGCATTATCATTTTGAGAAGTATGACATTACTTTCGGTAAGACCGTTAAAGGTTATAAGTTCCTTTATGGGTGCATCAAGTACACCTGAAAGTGAGCCGTACCGGTTAATCAGTTCGTGTGCAAGGTCGTTTGTGTCTTTTCTGCTGATGCAGTAAAAAAGCAAGAGTTCAAGAACCTTGTGCGGCGGTGTTTTATGGTCAAACCCGTTTCTAAGGAAGTCTTGTTTAACGCGCTTGCGGTGGTCCTTATGTAAATTTTCTTCTATGGTAATCACCCCAAATCAATCATATAATCATTATATACTATTTATTTTAAAAATCAATATCCGGAGCAAAAATGAAGAGTTTTACTATTAACAAAAATGATGTAGGGCAGCGCCTTGATAAGTTTATATCAAAAGCGTGTCCAAAACTTCCACAGTCGCTTATGTACCGTTACATACGGACAAAGCATATCAAAATAAACGGCAAGCGTGCCGAAATTTCGACCCGTCTTGCAGAGGGTGACATTGTTCAGGCGTATATAAATGACGAGTTCTTTGAGCCTGTCAAACCGCACTATGATTTTTTAAGTTCGCCCGCGAAACTTGAAATCGTTTATGAGGACGAAAATATACTGCTTGCCGACAAACCGCAGGGTCTTTTGGTGCATCCCGATGAAAACGAATATCGCGATACCCTTATCGGGCGTATTCAGCACTACCTTTACGACAAGGGTGAATATGCCCCCGAACAGGAGAACAGTTTTTGTCCCGCCCTTGCTAACCGAATCGACCGAAACACGGGCGGAATCGTTATGGCGGCAAAGAATGCTGAGGCACTTCGGATTCTTTGTAAAAAAATCAAGGACCGCGAACTGGACAAGCGGTATCTGACGGTGGTGCACGGTACCCCTAAGAAAAAAGAGGATATTTTAGAGGGGTATCTTGAAAAGAACGAGGAAAAAAACAAGGTGTATTTAAGCCGACAGAAAAACGATGCTAACCGCAGTATCAAAACCAAGTACCGCGTTTTGGCATCAAAAAACGGAATGTCACTTCTTGAAATTGAACTGCTGACGGGTCGCACGCATCAGATAAGGGCACATATGGCATCTATCGGGCATCCGCTTATGGGGGATGGAAAGTACGGAAAACTCGGTCAGGATAAAAAACTCGGTTTTGATAAACAGGCGCTGTATTCCTATCGGCTGACCTTTGCTTTTTCAACCGATGCGGGAATATTAAACTACCTTAACGGGAAAACCTTTTCGGTTAAAAAGGTATGGTTTGAAGATATTTTCAAAAAATGATATAAAACAAAAAGCCGATTCGGAAACGGCGGACCGAAGTTGCAGAAAAGGTCCGTCATAAACCCGAATCGGCGTTTGCTTTGGTTAATCAGAAATTGTCGGCAGTCTTTTGCACCGAGGGATGTGTTGTGCGTGCGGTACCGCTGCCCTTTATAACCTTAAGATTGCGCCTGCGTATGCGCGAAAAAAGCCTGTCCTCAAAATCAATAAACTTGTTTTCGTGAAATACCGCCCAAACGGTAAAGCCAACCAAAACAACCTCAAATACTGTAGTAAAAAACATTCCCGTAGTCATAAGATTACCTCCGACGAACATTTGTTCGTTTCTGTGATTTTATTATATATTGTCGAGTCTTGTTTGTCAAGACTTTTTTCGACATTTTTATTATATTTTTTTAAGTGTCCCAAAAACGGGACTTTCGCAAAAATAATAAAATTATTTAAAACACTTGAAAAAAACGGAAAATATGGTATACTCATTAAAGAAACCAATATATAAAAGGAGTTTTTAAAATGAAAAAGTTTTTAAACGAATTTAAAGAGTTTGCTCTGCGCGGAAATGTTATGGACCTTGCTGTCGGCGTTATTATCGGTGCCGCTTTCAAGGATATCGTAACCAGCCTTACCGACAACTTCATAAACCCCATACTTCAGTTCTGCACAAGTTTCGGCAAGACTACATACAACTGGCAGCAGATTGCAGGCTTTGCATCAAACTTTATGACCGCTGTTATCAACTTCATCATTATGGCGTTCATTCTGTTCTTGCTTGTTAAGTTTATCAATAAACTTATGACCATCGGTCACAAGAAGGCAGAGGAAGCACCTGCCGTTCCCACTACTAAAGTTTGCCCGTTCTGCAAGAGCGAGATTGCTATTGATGCCACACGCTGCGCACACTGCACTTCGGAACAGCCTGCCGAATAATTTAAAAGATATTTTAAACAGGGTCGCTGAATGCGGCCCTGTTTTTTTGTATAAATAATATGCACAGTCATTGTGATACGGAAAGTATCACAAATATGAGGTTTTGACTCTTTTTAAAAGGCGGAAACAAGGTATCATAAGATGAAAGGAATAGTTTATGGAACTGTCCAAAAAGATACAAAAACTTTGTAAAGAGCACCCTATGAAAAGTCATAGGGTGCCCTGTTTATTTTGTGTTTTCAATAAGGTTTTTCGACCACGCAAACAAGGTTTCGGACATATCTTTAAAATCGACCGCCTTACCGCCTTTAAGGTCTGCAAAGGTTTTAAGGATAACCTGTTCATCGGGCGAAACGGTGTTTTGTAAATCCTTTTGATGTTTAATATAATTTCCCGTCTGCTTAAAACAAAGTGCCCCGATAACAAAAGACGCTGATTTGTATAATGATTTTAAAATATCATCGCTTTTGTCAAAAAGCATATTGTGTACACAGCCGTGGTAGATGTTGCAGACACCCGTTTTAATGGCGCGGTCAACTGCATCTCCGTCAATAAGGGGTAAAAGTTCATCAAGATTTCCGATTATCGGTACGGTGTCATAGTAAAACTGAAAAAGGTCAGCCGCATCCCAGTTGAGCAGTTCATTTTTTCCCGAAACAAAGCCGCATAGCAGTTCTCTGTGCGGTAATGAGTTTAACATATTATTATAGGTCTGAATATCCTGTGCTGATAATTCATCAAGTATTACGACGGTGTCAATGTCGCTTGTGTCGGTTGCCTCACCGCGGGCGTAACTGCCCTGTAATCCCACAAACCATATGCGGTTTTTAAAGGTACTGTTTAGCGCCTGTAAAAAAACCTTTGTCCAAGCAGTAATATCAATCATCTTAACACCTCTTTTTGTTTTGGAAAGTAATTATAGCATACAAAAATCAAAATTTCAAATTTTTTATACCATAATGATGTCAATGTAATTTAAGGGTGCTGTTTTTGTTTGTGGGGTCGGGCATTTTGGGCGGCTTCGACGAACCGGATGTTTCTGCCTGTACTATGCCTCTCCCACCAAAACAAAAAACCGACCTGTTGGTCGGTTTCTGTTTGGTGGGAGAGGATGGATTCGAACCATCGAAGTCGTAGACAACAGATTTACAGTCTGCCCCCTTTGGCCGCTCGGGAACTCTCCCATATTAAATTTTGCCCAAAAAACGGTGGAGCTGGTGGACGGACTCGAACCCCCGACCTGCTGATTACAAATCAGCTGCTCTATCAACTCAGCTACACCAGCATTTTTGTGCGCCTAACTAATATACCACAAACAAAACATAATGTCAAGAAAATTTTTAAAAAATTATAAATTCGGTATTTTTTACATATAAAGTGGCAATATAAGATATGAAATCACTGAAAATGGAGGAATTTCAAATGAAAAAGAAAATATCTGCAATACTTGTCGCGGCGTTACTTTTATTGATGCCGCTTGCCCTTGCCGGTTGCGGCGAGGACAAAACATCATCGGTGTACTTTCTTAACTTTAAACCCGAATCTGCAAAGGCTTATGAGGAAATAGCCAAAGCATATCAGGAAGAAACGGGCGTTAAGGTAAAGGTTGTTACAGCGGCGGCTAACACCTATGAACAGACCCTTAAATCCGAAATCGCAAAGTCCAAAGCACCCACTATTTTTCAGGTTAACGGACCGCGCGGTTATGAAAACTGGAAAGAATACTGCCTTGACATAAAGGACAGTAAAATTTATTCGTATCTGACCGATAAAAATATGGCAATAAAAGAGGGTGACGGTGTTTATGCCGTTCCATATGTTGTTGAGGGCTACGGCATCATATATAATCAGGCGATTATGGACCGCTATTTTGCTCTGCCCGACAAAAAGACCGATGTTACCTCGATGGATGCAATTAACAACTTTGCAACACTCAGAGATGTTGTTGAGGATATGACCGCCAACAAATCAAAACTCGGAATAGAGGGTGTTTTCGCATCGACTTCGCTGTCTTCCGGTGAGGACTGGCGCTGGCAGACCCATCTTTTAAATGTTCCGCTTTACTATGAACTGAAAGACAACGAGGACTACAAAGACCCCACGCTGGCAGGTCTTAATTCCAAGGAAATAGCGTTCAGACACGCCGAAGGGTACCGCAGTCTGTTTGACCTTTATATCAATAACTCGATAACCGAAAAGAAACTGTTGGGCTCAAAATCGACCGCCGATTCAATGGCAGAGTTTGCACTTGGCAAGGTGGCGATGGTGCAAAACGGCAACTGGGCGTGGTCGCAGATTGCCGAGGTCAAGGGCAACACAGTAAAGGCGGAGGACATCAAGTTTTTGCCGCTTTATACGGGCGCCGAAGGTGAAAAAGCACAGGGACTTTGCATCGGAACCGAAAACTATTTCGCGATAAACAAGAAGGCAAGCAAGGAAGCGCAAAAGGCATCGCTTGATTTTCTTGATTGGTTGTTTTCAAGTAAAACGGGCAAAAAATATGTTACCGAAAAACTTGACTTTATAACCCCGTTCAACACCTTTTCCGAAGACGAACAACCAAACGACCCGCTTGGACGTGAGGTTGTACGCTATATGAATGACCAAAGCGTTACTACGGTACCGTGGGTATTTACCTCTTTCCCAAGCGATGTGTTCAAGACCGATGTCGGCAGTGTGTTGCTTGACTATGTTCAGGGTGCAAAGCCGTGGGATGAGGTTGAAAAAACAGTAAAAGACAGTTGGAAGCGTGAATTTAAGTAATGAGAGATGCCTTAAAACGCAGATTCCCCGTATTTATTCTGCCCACCCTTATCGCATTTTCTATAGCCTTTCTTATACCGTTTGTATTGGGACTCTATCTGTCGTTTTGCGAGTTTCGAACCGTTACCGACGCCAGTTTTGTTGGCATTAAAAATTATATCAGTGCTTTTTCCGACAACGGCGATTTTCTCCGTGCGCTATGGTTTACGGTGAAATTCGCCGTGGTGTCGGTGCTGTTTATAAATGTACTGGCGTTTCTGCTGGCACTGCTGCTGACACGTGATATAAAGGGTACAAATATCTTTAGAACGGTGTTTTTTATGCCGAATCTTATCGGCGGAATCGTGCTTGGATATATATGGCAACTGATTATCAACGGCGCGCTTTTGCCGTATGGATACTCGATAACATCGAGCGCAAATTTCGGTTTTTGGGGACTTGTTATCCTTATGAACTGGCAGATGATAGGGTATATGATGATAATTTACATTGCGGGTATTCAGAATATTCCGCACGAAATTATCGAAGCGGCGCGTGTTGACGGCGCAACACCTGTCAGAACTCTTTTAAGTGTTACAATACCGTCGGTGATGCCGTCAATTACAATATGCCTGTTTTTAACCATTACAAATTCTTTTAAACTTTTTGACCAGAACCTTGCCCTTACGGCAGGTGCACCGTCAAAGCAGACCCAGATGCTTGCCCTTGATATTTACAATACCTTTTACGGCAGGGTGGGATATGAGGGCGTAGGTCAGGCTAAAGCGGTAGTGTTCTTTGTGATCGTTGCGGTAATAGCACTTTTACAACTTTACCTTACGCGAAGCAAGGAGGTTGAAAACTGATGAAACGCCGTGGAATTTCGGATGCCTTTATTTTCGTTATACTGCTGTTTTTTTCGGCGGTGTTTTTGGCGCCGATTTTAATAGTACTGATAAACTCTTTCAAGACCAAATTTTCTATAAATCAGGAGCCGTTTGTTTTCCCGACAAAAGAAACCTTTGCGGGTGTTGAAAACTATGTAACGGGTGTTTCCGATACGGGATTTCCCACCGCATTTTTCTGGTCGCTTTTTGTAACGGTGTTTTCGGTTGTTGTCATAGTCGTTTTTACATCTATGACGGCGTGGTATATCATCCGCGTGGGCGGAAGACTGAATAATATACTGTATTATCTCTTTGTCTTTTCGATGATAGTACCGTTTCAGATGGTTATGTTTACAATGTCAAAAACGGCAAATATACTGCGCCTCGATAACCCTGTAGGACTTGTGCTTTTGTACCTCGGTTTCGGGTCGGGACTTTCAGTTTTTATGTTCTGCGGATTTATAAAATCGGTCCCCCTTGGCATTGAGGAAGCGGCAACCATAGACGGCTGTACTCCTTTTCAGACCTTTTGGAGTGTCGTTTTCCCAGTGCTCAAACCAACCACTATAACCATTGCGATACTCAATACAATGTGGATATGGAACGACTATCTTTTGCCCTACCTTGTAATAGGCAGTGATTATAAAACGATTCCTGTTGCCATACAATATTTAAAGGGCGGTTACGGGTCAATTGATATGGGCGCTATGATGGCAATGCTGGTGCTTGCGATTGTGCCTGTGGTTGTATTCTATCTTTTCTGCCAGAAATATATAATCAGAGGAGTGGCGGCAGGTGCTGTTAAGGGGTAAATTTCACAGAGGCGAAAGCGGTATTTTAATGCATATATCGTCACTGCCGTCCAAACACGGAATAGGCAGTCTTGGGATAGAGGCATACCGATTTGTAGATTTTCTCCGCCAAAGCCGACAGCGACTGTGGCAGATACTTCCGCTTGTGCCTGTCGGAGAGGGGAACTCGCCCTACAAATCGCCCTCCTGCTTTGCGGGGGAGATACTTTTTATCGACCTTGATTTTCTGGTGCGCGACCGACTTCTTGACCCCGACGAACTTGGCGAAAACGATTTTTCAGAAAGGGTCGATTATGATGCTGTGCGGGAATATAAACTGCCGCTTTTAAAACGCGCGGCGCGGCGTTTTGATGTGCGCCGACCCGATTATCAGAAATTCCTTAAAGAAAATGATGCGTGGCTTGACGATTTCGCACAGTTTTCGGCGGCATGCGATGTTTTTGACACCCAAAGTATAGTTGATTTTCCCGAAAGTATTAGGTTTCGTATGCCCGCGGCGATGGAGGAATTCTGCCGCGAAAACGAGGCAAGGATAAACTATTATAAAATAACACAGTTTTTGTTTTACAGTCAGTATTACGCCCTTAAAAAGTACGCCGAAAAAAACGGGGTAAAGATTGTCGGCGATATACCGTTTTATGTGTCGCTTGACAGCGCCGATGTATGGAAAAGTCCAGAATCGTTCAAAATCGGCAGAGATATGACCCCTATTCTTGTGGCGGGTGTACCGCCCGATATTTTTTCGACTACGGGTCAACTGTGGGGGAACCCCATATACGACTGGGAACATCACAGGAAAACCGACTATGCGTGGTGGAAACGCCGCCTTGAACACTGCAAGAAACTGTATGATATAATACGAATCGACCATTTCAGAGCCTTTGCGAGTTATTATACCATCGTTTACGGGTCGCGTGATGCCAAAAGCGGCACATGGGAAAAGGGAGTAGGTCTTGCCTTTTGGCGCAGTGTCAGAAAAAAACTCGGTCCGCTTTCGGTTGTGGCAGAGGATTTGGGCGGTGACGAGCCCGATGTGATAAAACTTGTCGCCGATACAGGCTTTCCTAATATGAAGATTTTGCAGTTTGCTTTCGACGGTGACGGGGGAAACTCCCACCTGCCGAAGAATTATAAGCACAACTGTGTCTGCTATACGGGGACCCACGATAACGATACGGTACTCGGCTGGTATTCCTCTATAAGCAATAAGGAACGGGCGGTTGTGGCACAAAGTCTTCCCGACGGCAGTATGCCGATACCGCACAAACTGATACTGCTTGCGATGACCTCAAAGGCTGACAGGGTTATTATTCCTATACAGGATTGGCTCTGCCTTTCGGGTGAGGCGCGTATGAACACACCGGGCACACTAAAGGGTAACTGGGAGTGGCGTATACCCGCCGAGGCGATTTCTGACGAACTTGTGCAGACCGTAAGAAAAATTTCAAAAGGCAGAAACTGAAAAAATGCAAAAAATAAGCCCCCTTTGGTAAGGGGGCTATAAGTGTTGTTTTATTCCTTAACCGCTTCGGCGATTATTTTCTGTGCAAGGTTTTGGGGTACATCCTCGTAACGCGCAAACTCAAGCGTAAAGGTTGCCGTACCTTGTGTTATGGAACGCATTGCGGTTGAGAAATCCGACATTTCGGCAATCGGTACTTCGCCGATTACCTCCTGCATCTTGTGCTCAACAGGATTCATACCGATGATTCTGCCACGGCGCTTGTTGATATCGCCGATAACATCGCCAAGCATTTCGTCGGGAACGGTAACATTAAGTGTTCCAATCGGCTCCATAAGAACGGGATTGGCGTTCGTAACACCCTCTTTGAATGCAAGGGCTGCCGCCATCTTAAAGGACATTTCGGACGAGTCAACGGGGTGATAAGAACCGTCAACAAGCGTTGCCTTGATACCAACCATCGGATAACCCGCAAGAACGCCCTTTGCGGTGCAGTCGCGCAGACCCTTTTCAACGGCGGGGAAGAAGTTTTTCGGTACGGCACCGCCGAACACCTTTTCTTCAAATACAAGTTCCTCGCTGTCGCAAGGCTCAAACTCAATCCACACATCACCGAACTGACCGTGACCGCCCGACTGTTTCTTGTGGCGACCCTGTGCCTTGACGGATTTGCGTATGGTTTCGCGGTAGGCAACCTTGGGTGCCTGAAGTTTAACCTCGGCACCGAACTTTGATTTAAGACGCGAAATTATAACATCGATATGCTGTTCACCGAGTGCCGACAGGATTTGTTCCTTGGTTTCGGTGTCGTTCTTTACAAGTATGGTGGGGTCTTCCTCCATAAGACGGTTAAGACCCGAAGTAATCTTTTCTTCGTCACCTTTCTTGACGGGGTATACCGCAACCGAAAGTGACGGATGCGGGAAGTCGATTGCCGCTGCCTTTACATTGCCGCTTTCCGACAGGGTGTCGCCCGTTATAACATTACCGAGTTTAGATACCGAACCGATATCGCCCGCACCGATGCCGTCTGCATCCTCCTGCTTGCCGCCCTTGAGCCACATAACCTTGGAAAGGCGTTCGTCACCGCCTGTGCGGTTGTTTTTAAGGCGCATATCGTACTTTATTGTGCCCGAAATAACCTTGAAGTAGGAAAGTTTACCGACAAACGGGTCGGCGATGGTCTTGAAAACAAAGAGCGCCGGCTCGCCCGCGGGGTCGGGGTTTACCTTGTCGCCGCCGTCAAGTGCGACGGTCGAATCGGCGGCACTTGGCATAATTTCAAGTATATTTTCGACAAAAAGCGGAACGGCATCGCCGTTTTGCTGAACGCCGCAGTAAACAGGGCAGATGTCACCCGACATAACACCCTTTTTAAGACCGTTAATCATTTCTTCGTTGGTGAATTCCTCGCCGCCGAAGTATTTTTCCATAAGTTCCTCATCGGCGGATGCAATCGCTTCAAGCAACATATCGCGCATCTGGTCGATTTCGGTGCTGACGGGCATACGGAATTCTTTTTGTGTAATTCCGTCGAATGCATACGCCTTATTTTCGATAAGGTTTACATAGCATTTAACCGCCTCGTCCTCTATGTAAGGAACGATTACGGGGCAGACAACGGCACCGTAGTTTGCAACAAGCGCCGATATTACGCGGTAAAAGTGTGCGTGCGAGGAATCAAGTTTTCCTATGAAGAAACCAACACTCTTACCAAGTGCGCGGGCGCGGTCAAACGCCTGCTTTGCACCGACCGTAAGACCCGATTTACCCGATATTGTAATTATTGCCGAGTCGGCGGCGGCAAGTGCCTCGTAAACACCGCCCGCAAAGTCAAACTGTCCCGGTGCATCTATAATATTAAGTTTCTTTCCTGCTATTTCAAGCGCGTACACAGCGGTCGAAACCGAACTTGCGCGTTTTTTCTCCTCTGGGTCAAAGTCCAACAGTGACGAACCGTCGGCAGATTTGCCGATGCGGTCGCTTGCCTTGGCATAGAACAGAATCGAGTCGGCAAGGGTGGTTTTACCCGAACCGCCGTGTCCAAGCAGGGCAACATTTTTGATAAGGTCTTCTGAATAATGTTTCAATTTAATACACTCCTTTAGAATGGGGTCGGTATCGCGACGATACCGATAATCCGATACCCATCGGTTTCGGAACTTGTTATAAAGCAGTATAACACATTTTTTAAATAATTACAACAAATATTTTTAAAAGTTTGAAATTAAATTGTCAATTTGGCATAAAACACAAAGATTTGGCAAGATTCACCAATCGTCGTCTTTTTCTGTTGTTCAGTATCACTGCTTTTGTAACCGATTTGAAATTTTTTGTAACCGTATTGTTCCTGCTTTTTTATAAAGTTTAGTGTATAATATATTAGCAATCAAAAATGAAAGGGGAGATGTCCCGTGAAAATTAAAATTTTTTGTGTGGTTTTGTTACTTTGCGCACTTGTCGGTTCATCTGCTCTTACATCGGTTGTTGCTTTGCCGAAAAACGGCGAATCGGCGGTTACGGTGCAGGTTGATGCGGTTAAAAAGACCCGTTTTCTTAATATGCTCAACCATAACCGCGTTTATAATGATGTATTTTTAAGTGTTGACGAAATCGTAAATCAATCGGTCACAGGACTTCTCTCTATGCGTGATGCGGTTGATTCGGATTTCATTGCCGAGGGTTATGTGAAAGATTTCGTTTACTCAATGTACGGCATTGATATTGTTGATATGTCATCACTTAATGCCGATATGCCGCAAAAGGCGGGTTATGTATATATAATCCCCCGCGGATACAGTGACTATAAGCACACCTTGGTGTCTGCCCGCGTCAATGCTGACGGAACCTACACCGTTATCACCGAGGTTTCGGTTCATACACACGACGGTGAGGAGTTTGTCGGCAGGGCGATTTCGCTGTTTGCCCAGAACCCGACATCAATTTACGGTTACAATATAATAAGCAGTGATATAATCACCGAAACGGCAGAAATTTAATTTTTAAAGTCTTAAAGCCCCGTTTGTACGGGGTTTTATTATTTTTTTGAAAAAAATTAAAATTAATACTTGACAAATGTGCGAGAAAAATATATAATGTATTGGTCGCACGAAATCTACGACATACGGCTGTATAGCTCAGTTGGCTAGAGCATGCGGTTCATACCCGCAGTGTCATTGGTTCAAATCCAATTACAGCCACCAATGGCCCGGTGGTCAAGAGGCCTAAGACACCGCCCTTTCACGGCGGTAACACGGGTTCGAATCCCGTCCGGGTCACCAAAAATGGACAAGGTTCGACAGAAGCTTGTCGATTTTACTTTTTCTATACATTATCATAAAATAAACTACCCCTCATTCGTCTGTCTGACAAATGAGGGGTTAATTTTTTATATAAGTGCTGAAAGTATATCCTCTTTAGGTCTGTAGCCGACAATTCGGTTGATTTCTTTTCCGTCTTTGAAAACAATCAAAGTGGGGATACTGCTTACATTATATTT
>JAZREH010000088.1:0-7074 GCA_045660705.1 Acutalibacteraceae bacterium | reverse complement strand
CGTTCCCGTATGGAAAAAAGATGACCAATTTGTAATGAATCAGACATTGGAATTTTGTGCCGATTTTGTCGGTGGCGGTGCCGCAGACCTTTATATTACGGGTTGCAGTTCATATCTTGTTTTCTTAAATGATAAATTTATCGCCCACGGTCCTGCAAGGACTGCAAAGGGCTTTTACAAGGTTGACCGTATTCCGCTTGAAAGCGGATTAAATGACGGTAAAAACACCCTTAAAATAAGGGTGACGGGCTACAATGTAAACTCCTTTTCTTACATAGATGCACCATCGTTTTTATGTGCCGAAATTGTGCGCGATGATACCGTTTTGGCGGCTACGGGAGAACAGTTTGAGGCGTTTTTGTATGAAAACAGGCGTCGTGCTGTGCCGCGCTATTCCTATCAGCGCACCTTTTCAGAGGTATATCGCGTTGGTGACCTATCCTGTAAAAGGGTCGAAACCGCACCCATAGGTGACAAAAAATTCATACCGCGCGATGTGCCGTACTGTGACTATGATGTTATATATCCGAAGTCGGCATTTAAACGGGGCGCGGTGTCCTATTCCGACAAGGAAAGTTATTACGACTGTCGATTTTTGTCGGGCATAACAGACAGTTACAAGGGCTATCGATTAGACGAGGTTGAATCGGCACCCCATATTGAATACGGGAAAATAGATTTTTCGTGCGGTGAAACGGGCGATTTTGACACAAAGGATATATGCCTTGACGCCGACCGATATATTGATGCTGTATTTGAAAGAAACAGTTCTGGTATTTTGTCTTTTGAAATTGAAAGCGATGGTGCGGCGACCCTTTATGTGTCGTTTGATGAGATTATGAACGACGGGCAACTTGACCCGTTCAGACTTGAAACGCTGAATGTTTTAACCGTTCATACTACGGGTGGCAGTCATAAAATTATTTCTGCCGAGCCGTATGTTATGAAGTACATCCGCCTTACCGCAAAGGGCGGGGCAGTACGGGTTAAAAACCTTTCGCTTATTGAGATTGCATACCCGATGTCAAAGATAAATACCGAATATAAAACTGATGATGCCGAACTTAATGAAATATACGATTCGGCACTTCACTCATTTCGCACCAATGCCGCCGATATCTATATGGATTGTGCTTCGCGTGAGCGTGCGGGTTGGCTTTGCGATTCATTTTATATCGGGCGAAGTGAACGGCATTTTACGGGTGGCGGCACTGTCGAGCGTGCTTTTTTGCAAAACTTCCTTATGCCCGAAAAGTTTGACGGTCTGCCCGACGGAATGCTTCCGATGTGCTATCCCGCCGATGTGATAAAGGGCGAATTTATCCCCAACTGGGCGATGTGGTATGCGCTGCACCTTTATGAGTACGGTGAGCACAGCGGCGACCGACAACTGATACTTTCGGCGCGCGAGCGTATGTATGGACTGCTTTCATACTTTAAAGGTTTTGAAAACGAGTACGGCTTACTTGAAAAGTTAGAGGGTTGGGTCTTTGTTGAGTGGTCGATGGCAAATAATCTTGTTCAGGAGGTTTCGTTCCCGTCGAATATGATATACGCCGCCTTTAAGTCGGTTTTAGGACTTATGTATAACGACAAAAAACTGATTGAGGAGGCACGAAAACTTCGCCGGACCATCACCGAAATGTCGATGACACCGTCGGGATTTTTCTGTGACAACGCGGTGCGTGTTGACGGCAAACTTGTCCTTACGGGTGAGCGTACCGAGGTGTGCCAGTATTACGCTTTCTGGACAAAATGTGTAACACCCGAAACGCACCCCGAACTGTGGAACAGGCTTTTAAATGACTTTGGCAGAGAGCGTGAGCAAAGCGGAAAATACCCTGAAATTTATCCCGCAAACGCGTTTGTCGGAAACTATATGAGGATAGAACTGCTACTTAACTATGGGTACAGGACTAAACTTGCCGAGGATATAAAGGCGTTTTTTACCGAAATGTCAAGGAAAACGGGCAGTCTGTGGGAGCATATGTCGACCAGAGCCAGTTGCAGTCACGGTTTTGCCGCTTATGTTGCCTGTGTTTTAAATGAACTTGAAAAATAAAAATACGCCGACAGATTATTAAGTCTGTCGGCGTTATTTATTATAAATGATTGGTTTTAATCGAAATAGACCTTGCTTTTCATCGCTTCAAGCATAACCTTTGCGCTGCTCATATTAGTGGCAAGCGGAATGCTTTGAACATCGCACAAACGCAGAAGTGCCGAAACGTCGGGTTCGTGGGGCTGTGCGGTAAGTGGGTCGCGCAGGAAGATAACAAGGTCCATATTTCCGTCGGCAAGCATAGCGCCAATCTGTTGGTCGCCGCCAAGCGGACCGCTTTTCATACGGAAGATATTAAGTCCCGTTTCACCCATAATGAGGGTGCCTGTTGTACCCGTTGCATACAGTTCGTTGCCGTCAAGGACATCCTTATATTCGCGGGCAAGTTCGATTATATCATTTTTCTTTTTATCGTGTGCAATAAGTGCAATTTTCATATTTTTACCTCGCTTTGCTTTATGTTTTGATTTTATCACAAATTAAGAGTTAATGCAACATTATTTTACAAACAGCATAACGCCTGTCAGTATAAAAAGGAAACCGAAATTAAAGACGGAAAACAGTTTTATGTAGTAAGCCGACCTTTCGGGATTGTGTTTTGTATATTCGCGGTAGGTGATAAGGCTTGCAAGTGATGCGATAAGCGTACCGACACCGCCGATGTTTACACCAATAAGCAGGTCGCGGTAGTTTTCGGTAAACTGTGAAAGAAGTACCGCTGACGGTACATTGCTGATACACTGGCAAGAAAGTGTGCTGAAAAGCAGAGTGTTTTTACCAAGCAGCATAGAAAACGCATCACGTACAATATCAATCCGCGCCATATTACCCGCGAAGATAAAGAAGAAAACAAATGTCAGCAGCAGGGGATAATCGACCGATTTAAGTGCCTGACGGTCCAGAAAAAGCAGTGCGGCAGGTATGATTATAAGCCCTGTCCAGTAGGGAATCGACCTAAAAACAATGGCGATTGAAAGTGCAAAGAGCAGAAGATATATTGCGGTGCGGGCGGGCGGCAGTCGGTCGTCGCAGTCGGCAACCGTTAGCGGCTCAGACTTTACGAAAATAAGGCAACAAACAGTTATAAGGAACACCGACAAGGCAAAGGGAAGTGCCATAATGGTTATAAACTGACCTGTCGGAATGTTGAATTTTGTATACAGGTAAAGGTTTTGCGGATTACCGAACGGGGTTAACATTCCACCCAAATTTGCGGCGATATTCTGCATAATAAAGGTGAACGCCATATATTTTTCTTTGCCTGTGGTCGACAAAACAAAGTACCCAAGCGGCAAAAAGGTCAAAAGCGCCATATCGTTTGCAATCAGCATTGAACCGATAAAGGTGATGTATACAAGCGCTAAAACACTAAGCCGCGCGGTTTTAAAGCAGCGCACGATTTTTTGTGCGATTATATAAAAGAAACGAATATTTTTAAGCGCGCAGACAACGGCAAGAACACAAAAAAGGCAGGTAAGGGTCTTGAAATCAAAATACCCGATATACTCGCTGTCAACAGGTACTGCGACCGAGGTGACAAGAGCTGCCATAAGTGCAAACGTCATAACGGTGTTTTTTCTGAAAAACTCTGTGATGGGTTTAAGGTTTGGCATATGTATATGCGGCATAGCGTGTATATGCCTGTGCGCGTGGGCGTGAGCCATTGTCATTCCTCCTTTTGATGTTGTTTCAACACAGTTTGTAAGTATACCACAAATGTTATGCTTTTTCTATAGTAATGTCGAACAATAAATAATTTTAAAAATAATGACAGTTTAGCCGATTGGTTAATATGTGACCAAAAAAGTTTTATTTTTGTTATAAAACTATTCTCGGTTGCTTGACGGCGGCTTTTATATTTGATATATTGAAAAAAGAGCGATACTCTGATATGTTTGAAAGGAAGAATCGTTAAATGAAAACCAAACTTTGTTTTTTCGATGATTTTTATATTGCCGCGCGCCCAGGTGTCACCCGCCGATATTTTAAGGCGCAAAAAATAGGAGATTTCATCGACCTCGATGCCAAAATTCAGATATATACATCGTTCTTTTTTGATGATAGTGTAAATAAGTTCAGACTTTATTATGAAAAACCAATTGATGAGTATAATAATACCGAAGTTCGCACGCTTATGTTGGCGGAGGGCGACTGTGTGGAGGATTTTACTACAGGAAAAGCCACGATAACACAGGTAAACGGTCTTAATCCCGAGGGTGTACACGGTTGCGGTGTGTTCTATAATAAAGATGCTGCCGACGAAAATCATAGATATATCCTGTGCGCCAACATCCGTAATGCAAAGAATAGCGGCACCACCTATTTTATGGCAACATCAAAAGACGGCATTAACTTTGAAAACATAACCTATCCGTATAAATCTTTTAATGATGCATATTGCGGTATGTATTATAATCCGCATAATAAAAATTATTTCGCAATACTGCGTCCAAGCCTGATGGACCGAAGAATTGCTACAATGCGTTCTGAAAATCTGCGCGATTGGACAACGCCCGAGGTAATCCTGCATCCTACACCGCGCGGCGATAATATGGGCGTTCAGTATTATTCGATGGGTGTAAATTATATAGACGGTGTTTTTTATGCCCTTGTATGGCGTTATATGACCGACCTTGGTCAGCCCGATTTTTCGGATATGCTCGGTTATATGGAGGTTGACCTTTATTACAGCCACGACGGTATCCACTTCAGTCCCACGGGCGTTTCTCCTGTGGCGGACCGTCCGCTTCCTCCCGATTTTGGTTGCAAACAACTCGGTCTTTTAAATATTTGTAATGACAACAGCGGCAGAACCGTTATGTGCGGGTTTGCTTCACGAATTCTGCACGGGCAGGGACTTGATGTAAACGGCACAAGCATTTCAAACGAGGTCAACAAGAGTTTTTCAACCGCATTTTACGGCATTCGCAAGGATGGTTTTTGTGCGCTTGAGGGCTACGGTAAAAAGAGTCACATCTATACAAAACCGTTTATGTGCGACGGCGGTGAAGTTCGTGTAAACTTCGATGCGCGTGTGGGCGATTTAACGGTTGCGGTCACTACCTGGGGCGGAACACCGTATGAAGGGTTCTCGTTTGACGATTGTGTTCCCCTTACAGGTCAAGACACCGACCGCAAGGTGGAGTGGAAAAACGCCGACATTTCCACTCTTAATGGCAAGTGCGTGCGATTTGCGTTCCGTCTTAACGGCGCACTTCTTTATACAGTTTCATTTGACGGCAGACCGAAACTCGCCAATGTTCAGATAAGTACCTATGACCCACGTCCTGAATGGATGGCTGACTAAAATGGAATGCACCCAAAAAGTGTCTGACTTTTTGGGTGCATATTTTTTGTGTATCTTTAATTTTTAAATGGTTTTTAACAGGCATACCGTATTGGGTGACATCTTAATATGTTCACCTGCTAAAACGGTGCCGACACTTTCGGCATCATTATCGCTATCAAGCAAAAACAGTTCAAATTTATCGTCGATGCCAACAAAATCAAGTGCGATATCACGTACCGCTGTGCAGTTATCATCGTCGGTGAAATAACTTATCATTACCGCCTTGGATTCCTCGTTTTTTGCGGCGGCGGCGTAGATATTGCCGTCATCGGACAGACACTTGCAGGCATCGCCCAACTCATACAAAGTATTAAACATTTTAAACGGATAGTATCCCTTCAACGGGGCGTATGTATAAAAATCAAAGAGCCCGTTATATGCACTCGGTCGCGCATCGTAGTACATAAGCATATCAATTGAGGTATCATTCTGACAGCCGCCACTATACCACCCCTTTTTACCGTATATTATCGATTTTTTGCTTTAACGCATCATCGTTTAATGAATACAACTCGGTATCAGTATCAAAAAGATTATAGTCAACCGCATCATAGCCGTGTTCTTTTAGTTTTAAAAACTTATCCTTTCCGTACCGACCGTAGGTCATCACATACGGTTTGAAACTGATGCCGATTTTTTTATCGTAGAACATAACAACACCCGTATTTCTTTTTCCTTTATATCAATTTTCGTTTGAGACTCACATATAATTTTGGTACTTACCAATCCCGAAAAGGAGGTGTGTTTATGATGACTTTTTGAAAATTTACCCTGTAATAAAAGGAGTCTGCTCATACCTGAATATGCTTTTCGCTTTCAGTATATCATAAAATTTCAGTGTTTTCAATGAATAGTGAAGCCGAGCGCACATTTTCCCTCTTATTATGACAAGCCGCGATTCATTGTAACCAAAAAAACAACAGTCGGCGTTACCGACTGTTGTTTTGGTTGCGGGGGCTGGACTTGAACCAATTATCGCGCAAACTGCGTTTGCTTGACCTCTTGCGGTGCCCAAAAGTTGCTATCCGCTTGGAGCGCGGGCAACTTTTGACCGCTGCGCTTCCTTACGCTCCCTGTATCCGCCACCGGCGGCGGTCGCGACGTCACCTCGGGAACCCTCAGGTCGTTAGTTCAAAATCAAACTACATAACAAGAAAAATCTCCCACACCCTAAAGGGTATCAGAGATTTTTGGCACGTTGCACCGATTTAGATATCTTTTTAAACTCTCCGATAAATTGGAATTTTTTAACTGTTCGACCTATTGGAATTTATTTAACTTCCAAGCTGATAATAGCACGATACATCAGCACAAGTCCTGTGCTGAGCAAAGCACCGCCGATAATATCGGTAAACCAATGCACACCCGAAATAAGTCTTCCAATTACCATAAAAACAATAAAGGCGATAATTGTAGAAGCAACACATCGTTTGAGAATATTGTTTTTGATACGGGCATTAAATTGCATTATAGCAGTCGGCATAACACACATTACGAGCATTGTTGTTGATGATGGATAAGAGGCTTCCAAATATCCGTTAATCAATATAGGTCTGTAATTTACAACAAGCATTTCAAATAGCACATATACCGCCATCACAACGATATAGAAGCCGCCAAGAATAAGGATATTGTAATCCACTTTCAAGATGTGCTTTCTCTT
>JAZREH010000087.1:0-4717 GCA_045660705.1 Acutalibacteraceae bacterium | reverse complement strand
CACTTTTATAATTCAGCATGAAAAGCAATATAAATATACCGTTTCGCGTAGAAACGCCAAGTGCACTTAAAAGATAGTAAACCGCTTCATTGGTGGTGAGATTTACTGTAATCTGTTCACCCGTAAACATACCGATAAGCGAACCTATACCAAAAAAATCAAAGAATCTGAATTCAAAAAACAGTGGGATAACATAGGTCTGTATCGGCACGATTACGGTAAGTGCCGCCAATGTGACAAATACAGGGGTCAACTTTACCTTGAACCGTGCAAGTCCGTAACCCGCCATTGAACAGGTAAACATTGATAAAACCGTACTTATTAATACAATCCGTATCGTTTTCAGCACACCCGACATACCGCCAAGCGCTTCTAATGCGTATCCGAAGTTTTCAAGTGTAAGTCGGCTTGGTATCCATACAATTGAGGGATTATACATATCGGTATAAGGTCTTATTGCACGGGTAACCATAACGATAAGCGGAAACAACAAAACATAGGCCATACCAACAAGGAAAAATGCCCGAAATGTGGAAAATGCCAATTTACCTATTTTTTGTTTACTTTTTACACTTAACACTGCTCCTGTTCACTCCCTTTAAACGATTTAGTTTAATCACTGCGAAAAATCTACCTTTCTGCCAAAAAGCAGCATAACGATTCCAAGAACCAAAAGTATAACCAAAAAATATACTGCCGCCGATGCAGAAGCATAGCCGTATTTCATATCGTTGAATCTGTCAATGATACTCTTCATTACTGTATTGGAGGATGATGTAAAGGTATCAATCACCGTATATACCGTAACAAGTATGCAATTGGGCGCAAGTACAGGAAATGTTATCTTCCAGAATGCTTCCCAGGCATTAGCACCCTCAACCGAGGCAACCTCGTAATATGTTACGGGTATTCGCTGTAACGCACTTAAAAACAAAAGAATCTGTACACCCGATTTCCAAGTGAGGTCAAAAATCTGTGCCACTGCCGTGGTAATAAAATTAACAATAGAACTGTCAATCTGCATATTTGCAAGGATATCCGATACGATTCCCACCTGAAAGATTGCCGCCTCATCGCCACTCATTGCGTTGTTTGTAAAAACATCGCTCTGTATAACGTTAATAACAAGACTTGAAGCAACCACAACGGGAACAAAGAACAGGCTTCGTGCAAACATTCTGCCTTTGAATTTTTGATTCAGCATAAGTGAAATCAGCAATGAAAAAATCAGTATTATCGGTGCACTTGTAAGAAGTCCTGTAAGTTCATCGGTAATTTGCCTTACAAAATTCGCCTCGGTAAAAAGCATATATTTGTAGTTTGCAAATCCTACCCAGTCGGTTATAAGGCCGCTTTTTCCTATTGAAACATTTTGAAAAGAGTAACATACCGACTTTATAAACGGAAGTATGAAAAAGGTTATAAGGCCCAGTATCCACGGTGACATAAACACATAACCAAACCAACGGGATTTGCGTTCAAGTGTCATCATCGACCTGAAACTGTTTTTCAGCCGCTTTTTCATCATAATTGCTCACTTCCAGTCAAAAGAATGTTACCGTCCTTTATCACAGCCCAGCCGTATGCATCGATTGATATTGCATCTAAATCCACCTTAGTGTCCCCGTAGTTGACAATAACGCGGGTTCCGTCGTCAAAAAGGGTCTGTGAAACCCTGCCGTCTGTTCTATAGTCGGAAATCTGCAAATCTTTTATATATGAATAATACTTTGCAAATTTCTGCGCTCTTTGTGATGCTTCACCCATTTTATAATCCGAAAGACCGTACTGTCCTATCAGTTCGGTTCCCTGTAAATCAGCAGAGTCGTCGGCTATAAACGAATAATGGATATTCTGTGCATATGCTATATGCAAAAGATAAGAATTATCGTTTGTGTTAGAAAGATTAAGCGGGTATCCCGAATACGGTATATTACCTTTCAGCAACATCTGCAGTAACGGCACATCATAATCAAACAACTTGTGTTGTGATGATGATACAGGAATATTAACTGCTTTATCCATCTGTCCCCACAAATAAAAATTCGGTGAGGAAAGTACTATGGATTTGTCAATCGTTTTTATTGCCCTGTTCAACTTCTTGGTTGCTGCGCTTCGCTTTATGCCTCCGATATTATAATCACCCGCAAGCGAATTTGAAATGTTTTCAAGATAAACACCCGCAATGCCAAGACTGTCGGCACTTTTGCAAATGCGCTCAGTCGCCTTTAAAAAATTATCAGGACTTAAAAAATAATACGGATCAAGCGTTTTATCAGCAAGATTTGTGTTTATCTTTTTCGGATAAACCATCGCCGCGCCCAAATCAAGTTGTTTGGTTATATCAAAATACCTTGAAAAACCGTCGCCCGTAGCGGTAAATGAATAAAAATCCGCCGCAAAATACAGGTCGGTGTTATTTTCCTTTGCAAATTCATAAAGTTGTTTGATACCTTTTTTACTTCCTATCGCACCGACAGGAGCAAGGTCAACCTCGATTTTCCCAGAAAAACTGTTTTTGGAATAATTTTTATATATTGCGGTGAGATTATCGGCGCCGTCTTTTGAAAGGTCTTCTAAAAGTTGCTGTGCCTGCTCAAATGTTGTCAGTTTTTCAATTCCTGTATACTGTATTCCCATAAACGACTTGGGTTTAGAAACCCCGCCGTAAATATCAACATAAAGTGACGAACCGTCTTCACCGTTAAAAATACTGTCTTTTTGAAGCAGTTTTTTGCGCGTGGTTTCAACCATTTTGCCAAGCGTTGCCGTTTCCTCAACAAAAGCATAACGCACCGTAAAACGCTTACTGTCGGTTGGTTCTTCGGAAGTATACATAACAAGTCCCGCCGTACCGAGCGAGCCGTTTATAACCGAAAGATTTTCAGCCGCGCGGTAAACCGCTTCAAAAAATATACTGTTAAAACCTGTTTCAACACCTGACGGTTGAGCCTTTATACTTGCTTCCCCCGCCCCATCTGTTGCCAGAGCGACATATGCTCCGTCATTCTTTTTCATACCGA
Source organism: Acutalibacteraceae bacterium (assembly GCA_045660705.1). Taxonomy (GTDB): domain Bacteria; phylum Bacillota; class Clostridia; order Oscillospirales; family Acutalibacteraceae; genus UBA737. Next base: position 1,694 of record JAZREH010000087.1, on the reverse strand, counting down.
CCAAAGGAATATATACCTGTTCGGTGCGCGAAGTAATGATATCATTTGGCAAACTTTCATCAACGCCGTAAACCTTTGCTTCATAGGGTTCGCAACCAAGTTTAGCGTTATTAAATTCGATAACAGCGCCCGAACCGTCAGGCACAAGCATAAAACCGTCATCCGCAGCTGTAGCAGTCCCAAAATACGGCAACAAACCTATTTTAGAAATTTTAACGCCGTCCGATTCGGTAATTCCTGTATACAGTATAGACGCCTCAAAAACTCCGTCCCTTACCGAATATTCAACCGGTATCATAAAGCCCTCTTTAAAGGTGTATTCTACCCTAAATCCGTTTTCGGTTTTGAAAAAAGAAACATTTTTACGCTTTACCGCTGAAACAAACGAATTGGTTTTTTCTATAGAGTTTGATGCGCCAACATAACTTACAGTAAGTTGCGAAAATATATTGGTTTTACTGATACCCGCCGCATATGGGTCGGCATATTCCTCCGACGGATTTGATTTCCACTGTCTTCCCGTACTGTTTTCTGTTACGGTGATATTTCCGCTTTCACGGTCAACCGAAAGTGACAGTACACCGTCGGTATATGTAAGCAGTTCATTATTATCGACCTTTTTGCCTTGCTTATAATCGGGTGCATTGTTCTTTTTCACCTGATTTTTTGCGCCGCATCCAACACTGCATAAGGCAATCGCCGACACCAACATAAGAGAAACTAAATATTTAAATTTATTCATATCAGTTCCTCCTAAAACCCGACATTAAATCGATAAAACGCCTCTTCCAACACACTGACTATAAAACCTTCAAGTTGAATATAAAGATTAAACAATAAGAATATAATAAATACTATAATCAGTACTCCAACGACCGAGGCAAGCATTGAAAATATATTTTTCTTGAATGAATACTGATGCGCCTCGCCAAGACCGATGAAAATAAGAAAAACAGTATAAGCCATTCCAAATACACTTATATAATGTATAAAGAAGTTTTCATCAAGGGTTAATACATTTGAAAGCAACACATCAACAACCGATGTAACAAGCATCGGTACAAGCCCGTATCCGAAATGTATCCAAACGCTTTTTAGTCCAGCCTTACCCTCGAAAAAGGTTGCAAACAACCAATTTGACAGGCAGAACGCCAACGCGAGTCCCACCGTAGTTGCAAGCAATGCAAAAACACTGAAGTCCGACGGTTCATTTTTATTATAAATGAAACCGCGAAGATTGAATTTAAGCGACTCTACCAAAAACCATAAAACAACTAATACCGTTGATATAACGGTACTGCCTTTGCCGTTGTATCGCATTTCGGCGTGACCGTCCACGGGATGTATCATACAATAGAAAAGATATGCCACATTTCCCCGTTTATATAGCGGCGGTTTCGATATTTTAGGATGTCTTTTACGGTATAACCTGACCGCCGCTATTCCGATTATGATAACTGCCGCGATAACGGTCATAGCAATCGGGAAATAGTTTCGCATAAGTTCAGAACGGTACCGTCCGTATACCGCCGAATAATCTTCCCTTGAATATCCTTTTTTAAAGTATTCCATAGCGCCTTTATAGTCGCCTTTAAGTTGCAGTGCTTTTCCTATACCGATATACGCCGCCTCATAGTTAACGGCAAGCGAAAGCACCTCTTCAAACGGTGCAATTGACTCTTCAAAGAGTCCCT
>JAZREH010000086.1:0-1774 GCA_045660705.1 Acutalibacteraceae bacterium | reverse complement strand
CTGGTCGGTAAATACTTTTGAGGCCGAATACGGACAGGATGCTTTACAGATTCTCGAAAATCATCACATTGATATTATGCTTACCGATATCCGTATGCCTGATATGCTCGGCACCGACCTTGCTAAGCAGGCATCGGCTATGCAACCTTGGATTAAAATTATTCTTATCAGCGCATACAAGGATTTCGATTATGCACAGCAAGGTATCCGTTTCGGTGCCGTAAACTACCTGTTAAAGCCATATCTGCTTGAAGATTTTATAAACGCCGTTGACGAGGCTGTAAAAATGTGCAACTCCGAAAACGAAGATAATACCGCCATCACCGATATTAACGATCAACTTTCCAAAGAGCGTGTAATTCTATCGTTTCTTGAAGAAAGCACCCCTGCTTCAAGCACTCTGCTCAACAAGATTATCGGTAATACAGAAAACGGATTCCAACCCGTAATCGTTGAATGTATCGGCGGACAACCCGAAATTTCCGAACTTCCTTTATCAGAGATTTTTAATGATGTTTTTGGAAGAAATATTGAGTATTTCTATATTAACCGCCGCCGTGCACTTCTTATAATAACCGACCCAAAACTATTCCTCGGTCAGACGGGTCTTTCCGAAAAACTTACCGAAACATTTAAAAAGTACGTCAATGCCGATGTATGTGTTGTATACGGTAAAACTTTGTACAGACTGGGCGAACTTTCTGACGAATATAAAAACCTCTTATCACCGCTTGAAATATGCTTTTTCATCGACCACAGCGTTATTCTGTCAACCGACAGCGATGTCATTGTTCAAAAAGAAAACAATCTGCAAATAAATGCACTTACAGAGCAGATTTCTGCCGAACTTCGCGCACGCGATTATAATGCCGTTCTTGAGGATATTACTTTGGTTTTTGAGCATTTTAAAAAGACAAATCATTTTTCACCGCTATATGTAAAATACATTTCTGCAAATATTGTAAACCTTATATTTAAAAGCCTCCATACCGAGGGCGATGTGAATAATCTCCAACCTTGGCTTGACCGCATTTTTTCGGTTTCTACGATATACGAAATCACCGCTGTGTTTGAGGAACTGATTAACGAACTCCGTTCGATTGAGGATACCACCGATCGTTCGCTTATGATAAACCGCATTTATGCACTTATTGAAGAGGAATATATGACCGCCGAATTAAATCTCGAAACGGTGGCAAATAAACTTTACATTTCCCCATCATATTTAAGTCATCTGTTCAAGCGTGAAACGGGCGAAAACTTTATTGATTATCTAAAGAATTTCCGTCTTAAAAAATCGTGTGAACTGCTCAAAACCACAAATTTGCGAATCGCACAGATTTGCAACCGCGTAGGATATGAAAGCACATCATATTTTTGTACCCTGTTTAAAAGCACCTACGGAATAACTCCGTCACAGTACCGTGAAAGAGGTTGACAAGCACAGGATGAAAACATTTAAAAGACTGTCAAAACGATTCAATAACCTACCATATAAATACAAACTGCTGATAACATCGCTTACAATTTCGATAATACCGATTTTGATTTTAGGTTTCTTTTCATTTTTTCAATCGAGAAACCTTTTAAGCACATCAAAGGTAAACGATATTAACTACTATTTCAGCAAGGTTGCCGAATCCCTTAATGAAATTATCGATTCGGGCGAACAGACACTAGATATTATAATCAGCGAGCCGCAGATGTCGGGTGTATTCAACAGGGCGGAAAGCAGTGAAGAAAAAGAACTGGTGTTAAACACCGTTAAAACTGT
>JAZREH010000085.1:0-5752 GCA_045660705.1 Acutalibacteraceae bacterium | reverse complement strand
CCGTATTCCATTGCAGTAAGGAAATCCTCGTCGAGCATCTCTGCCTCATCGTCGCCGCGTTCACGAAGTTCAAGTTGCTTTTCAAAGCGCTGGCGCTGAACAATCGGGTCGTTAAGTTCCGAATATGCGTTTGCAAGTTCGCTGTGGCAGATGAAAAGTTCAAAACGCTCGGTAAGGCGGGGGTCTTCAGGCGATGCCTTTGTAAGCGGTGAAACCTCAACGGGGTACATTGTAATAAAGGTCGGCTGGATAAGTTTATCCTCTACCCTCTGGTCGAAGCAGGCATAGAGTGCATTACCCCATGTTCTGTCTGCCGTTTCGGCGAGTTCGACACCAATGCTTTCGGCAGCCTTTACAGCCTCCTCATCATCGGTTATAGCGCCGAAGTCAACGCCCGCATACTGCTTAACGGCGTCAACCATAGTAAGTCTGCGCCAACCGGGTGTAAGGTCGATTTTTTCGCCGAGCCATTCAACCTCATAGGTGCCGTGGATTGCCATTGCGGCACCCGAAATGATGCCCTCGGCAATATCCATCATATCGTGGAAATCGGCATAAGCCTGATAAAGTTCAACCGTTGTAAATTCGGGGTTATGTTTGGGGTCCATACCCTCATTACGGAATATTCTGCCGATTTCATAGACCCTGTTCATTCCGCCGACGATAAGGCGTTTAAGCGGAAGTTCGGTCGCGATTCGCATATACATAGGTATATTAAGCGTATTATGATGGGTGATGAACGGACGAGCCGCCGCACCGCCGACGATGGTATTAAGTACAGGGGTTTCAACCTCAATATAACCCATATCGTCAAGATATTTACGCATAAACTTTATGAACTGCGAACGGACGATAAAGTTACGCTTTACATTCGGATTCATTATAAGGTCAACATAACGCTGACGGAAACGAAGGTCATTATCCTTTAGACCGTGGAACTTTTCGGGCAGGGGCAAAAGCGATTTTGCAAGAATTTCGATATGGTTTGCGTGAACCGATATCTCACCCGTCTGGGTCTTGAAAACGATACCCTTTACGCCGATGATATCGCCGATATCCCACTTCTTGAATGCGGCGTATACATCCTCGCCCACATCGTCACGGCGGACATAAAGTTGTATATCGCCCTCGCCGTCACGAAGACCGACGAAACTTGCCTTGCCCATTATACGGCGGGTAAGGATTCGTCCTGCGATAGAAACCTCTTTACCCTCAAGATTTTCAAAATCGTTCTTGATTGCGGTAGAGTAGGCATCAACATCGTATTTTGTTTTTACAAACGGGTCATTCCCCGCCTCACACATAGCGGCGAGTTTATCACGACGCACCTGCAGTATTTCGTTAAGGTCCTGCTGGGGAGCATTGTTATTTTCAGCCATTTGTAACATCCTTTCGATAGTAAAACTTAAAAAAGGGGCAGAACACTGCCCCGAATCCAGCAATTTTGTAAAATGTTTGCCGCGTTTCGGTGTTATTTCGAGATTCCGAGAATCTTGAACTTAAGTTCACCTGCGGGTGTTTCAGCAATAATCTCATCGCCGACCTTTTTGCCGATAAGGGCACGACCAACGGGAGATTCATCCGAAATCTTTAACTGCGTGGGGTCGGATTCGGTAGAACCGACAATATGATATTCCATTTCCTCATTAAACTCAACATCAAGAACCTTTACCTTGACACCGACAACAACCGTTTTAGCGGTGCCCTTGATATCGGAAATGATCTCAACATTTTTGAGCATAGCCTCAATCTCAACAATTCGTGCCTCGATTTTAGCCTGTTCGTTCTTTGCCTCGTCATACTCACTGTTTTCCGAAAGGTCACCGTATCCGCGCGCAACCTTAATCTTTTCAGCAATATCAGCGCGTCCTTCGGTTTTGAGGTATTCAAGTTCCTCTTTAAGTTTTTTCAGACCGTCGTCGGTTATTTTTATAGCCTTAGCCACAACAAATCACCTTTATTCCAATTATTTAAGTGCTAAAAAGCACATTATCTATTATTATATTATTATTTTACTAATATGTCAAGCGAAACATAATTTTAAATACCCAGACACTTGAAGAATTTGTAAGTTTATGTTATTATATATAAGAATAAAGGATTAACGGAGGAACGAGTATGTATCCGCTACTGTTAAAGGCGCCTATTAAGGACTACATATGGGGAGGAAGCAGGCTTAAAAGCGAGTTCGGGTTTGAAACCGACTGCGAAAAAGCCGCCGAAGCGTGGGTTTTATCCTGTCACAAGGACGGGCAAAGCGTGGTTAAAAACGGTGAGTTTTCGGGAATGACCCTCTCTCAAGCCCTCGGAAAGATGGGTGCAGCGGCACTTGGAAAGAATGCCGAAAAGTTTCAATACTTCCCGCTTCTTATAAAACTTATTGATGCAAAGGACCGCCTTTCGGTACAGGTCCACCCTGACGATAAATTCGCTCTTGAAAACGAGGGAGAATACGGCAAGACCGAAATGTGGTACATTGTCGATGCCGAGGAGGACGCACAACTTATATACGGCCTTAACCGACACATCAGCCGCGAGGAATTTGCACACCGCATAAGGACAAACACATTAAACGAGGTATGCAACTTCGTACCCGCAAAAAAAGGTGATATTTTCTTTATTTCGGCGGGTACTATGCACGCGATTGGCAAGGGACTTCTTATTGCCGAAATACAGCAAAATTCCAACACCACCTACCGCGTTTCGGACTACGGAAGACTCGGTGCCGACGGCAAACCCCGTCCTCTGCACATCGACAAGGCGGTTGCGGTGACCAAGACCATGCCCCCTGTCGAGGAATACGGAAATGTCGGTGAACTTACCCTTTACCCGTTTGGACTTGTACGCACCCTTGCAGAATGTGACTTTTTCACCACCGAACTGTTAAGCCTTAACGGCAACGCGGGTATGTGTGAAAAAGACAGTTTTCTGTCACTTCTTGTACTTGACGGCGGTGCTGTGCTTTCTTATCCCGAGGGTACCATACGCCTTAAAAAGGGCGACAGTCTGTTTATACCTGCGGGGCTTCGCTTTGCACTTTCGGGCAGAGCCGAAATAATCTGTTCGCGCGTATAAAATTCCACTTGCCTTTCATATATTTATCGTATATAATTTAAGTAGCAAAATTACTAAAGGAGAATACATATGGATAATAATTACACCGAGCCTTTAAACCAACAACCCGTCGAGCAGAACATTGAGCAACCCGTACAGCCTGTTTATGTTCAGCCAAACTGTGCACCGAATCACATACTTGATTCACTCGCCACGACCTCCCTTACGATGGGCATTTTAAGTCTTGTTTTCGGTTGCATACTCGGTCTTATTTTCAGTATAATCGGCAAGAAAAAGGCTGCGGAATACGGTCGTCTTGCGGGCGCGATTACAGGCAAGGCAAAGGCGGGTGCCATACTTAACAAAATCGGGTTTATTTTAAGCCTTATTTCAACCATTATCGTTGGAATTTATCTTATCGTCGTTGTGATAATCGCGTGTATATTCGCTGAAACAAACTTCCATTTTTAAGAATTATTTTCTGGCAGGGTGATGTTTATCCCCTGCCTTTTTTTGCTATTGACAAGCACACCGAATATACCTTAAAATATAACTATCTGCTCTGAAAGGGAGATTTTATGGCAAACATCTATCAGTCGGCTGACCGTCTTATCGGTGACACGCCGCTTGTTCGACTTAACAACATTGAAAAGGAACTGGGTCTTTGTGCGCGGCTTGTTGCAAAACTTGAATACCTTAATCCCGCGGGCTCGGTAAAGGACCGCGTTGCGCTTTCGATGATTAACGATGCCGAAGAAAAGGGCATCTTAAAACCTGATTCGGTTATAATCGAGCCGACTTCGGGCAACACAGGAATCGGTCTTGCCGCCGTTGCCGCCGCACGCGGATACAGGCTTATTATCGTTATGCCCGACACTATGTCGGTCGAACGCCGCATTCTTATGACGGCATACGGTGCCGAACTTGTATTATCCGACGGAAAACTTGGTATGACGGGCGCCATAAAAAAGGCGGAGGAACTCTCCCACGAAATTCCGAACGCATTTATTGCGGGTCAGTTTGTAAACCCCGCCAACCCCAAGGCGCACTTTGAAACAACAGGACCCGAAATATTTAGCGACACCGACGGCGAAATTGACTTTTTTGTGGCGGGTGTCGGCACAGGCGGCACAATAACGGGTACAGGCGAATACCTCAAATCGCAAGACAAACAAATACAGGTTATCGGTGTAGAGCCCTTTGATTCCCCCGTTTTATCGGGAGGAACGGCGGGCGCGCACCCGCTACAGGGAATCGGTGCAGGCTTTGTTCCCGAAGTTTTAAACACCGACATCCTTGACGAAATTGTGACGGTTAAAAAAGATGATGCGTACAATGCTTGCCGACTTATCGGTCGGCGCGAGGGTGTGCTTGTCGGTATATCTTCGGGTGCGGCACTGCACGCGGCGATAGAAATATGCAAAGCCCCCGAAAATACGGGCAAAACTGTGGTGGTTTTACTACCCGACACAGGCGACCGCTATCTTTCAACCGACCTTTTCACCGAATAGTTTTTGAATATAAAAAAGCCTACCGATTTCGGTAGGCTTAATTTTTTTATGTATTACTTAAAATACTTAACAGCCGAACGGAACAGTCCGATATCGTAGTTGCCGCTGACATTCTTATAAAGACCGTCGCCGATACGCTCACTGTGACCCATCTTACCGATAACACGGCCGTCAGGCGAGGTAATACCCTCTATCGCGTACATCGAATCGTTGGGGTTGAAGTGAACATCACTTGTAGCGTTGCCCGAAAGGTCGACATACTGTGTAGCAATCTGACCGTTTTTAGCCAGTTCCTTTATAAGTTCCTCACTTGCAAGGAAGCGACCCTCACCGTGAGAAATCGGAACATTGAACACATCGCCAACATTGGTTTCTTTAAGCCACGGTGATTTAACCGAAGCAACCCTTGTACGGACAATACGCGACTGGTGGCGCGCGATGGTGTTAAATGTAAGGGTCGGGCAGTTTTCATCGGTATCGATTATCTTACCGTAGGGTACAAGACCGAGTTTTATAAGTGCCTGGAAACCGTTACAGATACCGCACATAAGACCGTCGCGGTTATCAAGCAGGTCACTGACCCCATCCTTGATTGCGGCATTTCTAAAGAACGCGGTAATAAATTTACCCGAACCGTCAGGCTCATCACCGCCCGAAAATCCGCCTGGGATAAAGACGATTTGCGAATCTTTAAGTTCATTTGCAAAGCGTTCAACACTGCGCTTGATACCGTCAGACGAAAGGTTGTTTATAACGATGATGTGCGGGTCTGCACCTGCATCGCGGACAGCCTTTGCGCTGTCAAATTCACAGTTAGTACCTGGGAATGCGGGTATAAGCACCTTGGACTTTGCAGTTTTAATGGCGGGTGCCGAAATATTACGCTCGGTATAAGAGAAGTTTTCCATCGGTGTCTTACGGTCGGCGATATTACAGCTGTAAACACTTTCAAGTTTGTTTTCATAAACCGAAAGAATTTCGTCCGCTAAAACGCTTTCATCACCAAAGGTAAACGCGCCGTCGTCGGTAACGAAACCAACCGTCTTTGCACCGTCGATATCCTCGGTAACCTCAAGAACAAACCCGCCGTAGCAGTAATCGAAAATGCACTTGGTGCACATACTGTCGCTGAAATTAAAGCCAAAGCCGTTGCCGAAGCACATCTTCATAACGGCTTCACCGACACC
>JAZREH010000084.1:0-5032 GCA_045660705.1 Acutalibacteraceae bacterium | reverse complement strand
AATATGGTATATTCAGGTTGTTTTATGCGCATACTATCCCTACACACTATTTTAAAGAGGTGATATTGTGTTTGACAAATTATGCCTTATATTAAGCATTATCGGTTGTCTTAACTGGGGACTTGTGGGTCTTTTCAGGTTTGACCTTGTTGCGTGGGCTTTCGGCGGCTCTGATGCCATCATCAGCCGTATAATTTACACCGTAATTGCCCTTGCCGGCATCTGGTGTATCTCGCTTTTATTCAGAAGCGACCGCGACCACGAAAGGGTCATTTCAGCCGAATAAAACCGTTTTATGTGTGACAAAAACACGGTGCCTGACCGAATGGGGTAGGCACCGTGTTTTACTTTTATTTATATACTTGCTCTATCATTTTTAATCTATCGCAAATCATATCGCGAAGGTGCTGTGGGGCGGTTGCTTCAATTTTATCGCCGTAGTTCATAATCCAGGTGACCAGTGCATCACTCACGACCGCCTTGGTCGAAAAACTGAAACTTGTATCGGTGACCTTGCGTATAAAAATCTTATCGGTAAAGCGGTCGGTGACCTGCTCTAAAATATCCTTTGAGCATTTAAGTTCAATTTCCTGTTTTTCGCCGCCGAACATCGAAAACAACCGCCGCGTATAGTCAGCAACATCGAAAACATCTTTATAATCGCTGACTTCACTGAAGTGGCGGATTGCCTCGTCGGTTTCGGTGACCGAGCGCATACGGTCGATTCGCAAATGGATAAGATTATCGTACTTATCGTAATTCCCGATAAGATAGTAATGGTCGTCCTCCCAGGTCATAGCGTATGGACTTATCTTCATTTCCTTTACGCTTGTCTTAATCTGACGGTCATCGCCGAGTTTTCTGACACCGTATTTAAGCATCACTTTATGACGGTTTTCGATAGCGGTAGCGATACTGTCAATGGTATAAAAAAGTTCCTCGTTATCGCACTTGCCGTCGGTATCCATATAGATACCCATACCGCCGCGGCGGGTCTGATAGTCGCTGAGCATCCCCTCAAGTTTGCCAATCAGTTCGCGGGATTTTTTAACGCTTACAAAATTTGCGGCACGCACCGCATCGCAAAGCAAAAATATTTCGGGGTCTTCAAGTTCGCGGCTGCCGAGAAAGTATCCTCTTTTGGGTATATCGGTGCGAACAATATCAAATCCAAAGTCAAGCAGCGCGTTTAAATCGCTGTATATCGCCTTTCGTTCGGCAGTCACACCGCGCGCGGCGAGCATATCGCATATTTCACTTGCATTAAGCGGATGTTGCTCATCACTTTTGTGGCGAAGTATATCGATAATATGTAAAAGTTTTACCTTTTGTCCGTTTCTTGCCGCCATAAATCCACCGCCCTTAAAAATTCATCATACGAATAAACCGCATTTATTGCATCAAGCAAAGCGTTTGCAGAAATTCCCGTCGGAAGTTTAAGTGCTGTTGCCAGCAAATCGCGTTTTTCTGCACTGTTATTCCCGCCCGATAGACCCAAATCAAAAAGGTCGCCTTTAGTCACGCGACGCCCTACCTTTTCGGTTTCATCGGTGACGATTCCACTTCTTTTAAATGCATCAAGCAGTACATCACGCGACATACCCTCGACACCAAGAAGCCCCTGTTTTGCCGCCTTTTGCTTGCGCCTTTCCTTACCCCGCAGTTGCGGAATATAGACATTTGTTATACTGCCCGCAGGACAAATCTGTTTTAAATGCGAGCGTATCATCGCCCCCGCGCTGTCGCTGTCGGTAAGCACGATTACACCGTGTTTTTCGGCAATCGTGCGTATAAGGGCGCATTTTTCCTTATTTTTAAAAATTCCAAACCCGTCGGTGGTTATTATAACGGCGTCAATGACATTTTCGAGGGTGATTTTATCATACTTACCCTCGACGATTACCGCCTGTCTGATCTTAATCAACCGACTCACCCTTTATAATGGTATAAACAAGCCGCACCGTCATCTGTTCAAGTACTGTGCGCGGGTCAAGACCTGTACTTTTAAGCCCCTTTTCGGCTTCAAGCAGTACCTTAAACCCAAGTGCAATACGCTTTGAATCGAGGCGTTTAAGGTCGCCCGCCGCCCTTTCAAGCACAAACGCGCGGTTTTTATATCCAAAATCCTTTGCAATCTGAGGGATAGCCGCACCGCCCTTTTTAGCGGCGTGAACGCGGTAGATATCAACATACGACGATGCCGCTGTATAAAGAATTATCATCGGGTCGATACGCATAAAGAAAAGACCGTCAAGCAGTTTCATCGCGCCCTCTAAATCACAGGACAGCACCTTTTTCATATAGTCATACACCGATGCCTCAACCGATTTGACACAGATTCGGTCAACCGTTGCCTTATCTATATCGCCGCCGCCGGCAAAACTGCAAAGTTTATCAAGTTCATTTTTAAGGGTCGAAATATCGTCGCCCACCGTTTCAATAACATACCGTGCAACAACCGAATCCATACGGCACCTACGCTTTGCGGCACCGTCGGTCAGCATCTTTACAAGTTGTGCAGGCTTTCGGTGGTCAAGACATACCGCACGCCCACCGCCCTTTTCGGCGGCATCAATCAGTTTTTTTGCCTTTGCACCGCGCTTATGGTCAAACTCCACACTGTCAAAGCGCAGAATAAAGACACATTCGGGTACACTTTCGTGAAGCAACGTGCAAAGTTTATCAAAATCCGACTTTGCCGCGTGTTCAAAATCGTAATCGGTAAGGGTGACGCACTTTCGGTCAGCCATCATCGGCAGTTGCACCACCGCATCATAGACCTGTTGCAGGTCGACATCGCCCTCAAACCTGCAGAAATTAAAAAACGGGTCACCGTCATACGATTTTTCGCTTATCTTATCGGCATAAAACTTTTTAAGGTAGGAATCGTCCCCGAAAAGCAGATAAACAGGCGCAATATTACCCTTTGAAAGTTCAGTATTCAGCGCATCCTCAAAAATCACAGGCACAAATTTCCCTCCCCAGTTAGTTTCTTTAATTTTAACAGATTTCTTCTGTATTTACAATACTTTATTAAAACAAGCAAAGAAAGTACCAAAACCGTTGCGGGAATTACCGCCCAGGGTCCCACATTTATAATTGCATTTTCGCGACCAAACAGTTTAATAACGAAGTTTATATATCTGACCAGAAGTTCACACACAACAAACAGCCACCTGCACACAATCTGCATTACGGGTAAAACATTCAGCGCAAGCGCCCATATTGCAATAACAAGTGCGCCCGATACGGCATAGGTTATAAGGATATTGACAACAGGTGCTACATATGAAATATAGCCGAATCGGTATATTGCGACGGGAAGTGTCATAAAGGTTGCCGAAAGTGTTATGCAAAGCATTTCGAGTACTTTAAGCGCGAAAAAATTTTTAATCCGCATCCCGACAATTTCCATTATTTCCGGCGACAGCACAAGTATTGCATAGGTCGACAGAAGCGACAACTGAAATGCCACGCTGAATATAGCAAATGGCGAACTGATATGTATAAGCACAACCGCCATACCAAGCGAATTTACCGAATCGTTTTCCTTGTAAATAAGCGGTGCAAACGCCCCGATTATGAACATAAGACCTGCTCGCATTATCGACATTGTAAAGCCGCACATTGCCATAATGAACAGTACACAGAGCACCGAAACGGCGGTATTAACAAATCGGTTTTTGCCGAAAATCTTTATTACCGTCCCCAAAGCGCCCATTATTATCGACAGATGAAGTCCCGAAACAACCATAATATGGCTTACGCCCGCGTACTTTACGGCATTACTCATACCATCCGACAAAAATGTGCGCTCCCCCGTAACAAGCGCGTTTACCGTTGCCGCACTCTGATGCGAAAGATTATCAAAAAGGGTCTGTGTGACATAACCTCTTACCCTTGACAGCATACTGCCAAAGCGCTGTGGTTCAAGTTCCTTTTCGACCTCTTTGATTTTACATTTAGCAAATACATTTTCAGCATAGTTCGACGGCAGGTATTTATTATCTTCAAGCGGTCTTACAACAATACGCGCCTTTATCCTGTCACCCTGACGGTAGCCCTGATGTTTTGAGTATGTAAGGTTCAGTTTCGTACCTCTGGGTATACCCTTACCCTCTGCCTTTATGTTCAGCGACACATAATCCGAATTTGGATTTTCGTCCTCGAGAAAGGTTAGTACCGCCGTAATTTCGCGGTCGTAAATATCCGACAGTTTTTGAATATCGCGGTAAGATGATCCGATACTTAAAATCATTACAACAGTAACCGCTACTACCGACAAAAGCCGCCTGTCAGAACCGAAGAACTTTATATAAATTAAAATTACCGCCGTCACCAGAAAAGCAAACAGCGGTATTAAATTCTTAAAATAAAACGAAAAAACCGATAAGGCCGCGCAGATTACTGCCGCAACCGCCATATGGCGCTTTATAAATTTCATCTGATCACTCGTCTAACGCACAAATATCGTCATAGGTTTCACGGCGGACAGCGACATAGTCATCACCCTGAGATATCATTACAACAGGCGGTCGGCAGACGCGGTTATAGTTCGACGCCATCGAATAGTTATAAGCCCCCGTAGTCGCAACGGCAAGAATATCGCCGCGGCAGGGCTTTGCCATACAAAGTCCCTCGCCGATAAGGTCGCCCGATTCACAGCATCTTCCCGCAACGGTGGCGGAGTAGTCAGCCGCTTTATCAGCGTGGGTTGCGTTATAAACGGTATACTTCGACTCATACAAAGTATAGCGCGGGTTGTCGGTCATTCCGCCGTCAACCGAAACATAGTTTGTATAGCCCTCAATTTCCTTGACACTGCCGACGGTATAAAGGGTCATTCCCGCATCGGCAACGATACTTCTGCCAGGCTCCATCATAATTTTAGGCACATTTATGCCAATCTTCGCACAGTAACCCTTTACCATTTCGGCAACCTCTGCAATCTTTTCGCGGTAGCAGATTTCAGGGTCGCTCTCAATATAGCGGACACCGAAACCGCCGCCAAGATTGAGCATTTCGCCAGTAT
>JAZREH010000083.1:0-3925 GCA_045660705.1 Acutalibacteraceae bacterium | reverse complement strand
TTTTTTAAATCTGACGGGCACTTCTTGCCGTGCCCGTCAGTAAAAGCAACTTTTAAGAAAGGGGTAAATGTATGAAGAAAACGATTGCAATTTTGCTTTCGATTGCGCTTTGCATCAGCATACTTGTACCGATAAGCGGTCTGTTTATTTCGGGTGAAGCGCCTGATACACAACCCGTATTTGAATCTTTCGGTAATAAGGTTAATCTTGACGGTTCTTGGATTGTCGAAAATGTGGCAGGTGTCGGTACAGTTTACCGTGCTACTGCATCCGATGCTACCGAACTTAACAGCGGTATACAGGATTTCAAACTTGACTTCAAGGTTAATGTTCCTAAAAACACAGTATCTCCTTTTTCGGTGTTTGCCCGTCAGGTTGGCACGTCTTCGTATGAGTTGACGGTCAATAAAAACGCTAATGCAGGTATTGCTGGTGGCTTTACAGGCGGTGAATATGTTTCCGATGCTTCGCTTAACATTGCCGATGAAAAATGGCACAGTGTCAGCATCAGAATGCTTTCAAATCGCGTTGTAATACTTCTTGACGGTATTAAAATATTTGATTATATCCTTGAACAGGCCGCCGTTTCAGGTGCCTTGAAACTGAATGTAAACGCCATTGACACCTGTTTTTCAAACATCGTGCTTGGCGAGGTAACCGAAGAAGATATGGATACGGTTGCAGATTACGATTTCTCAACCAATACATATCCGAACGCTATGTCGGGTTGGAACACAACATTTGATACGGCTGACGATGTAAACGGTCTTAAAACTACGTCGTCGTGGGCAACTGCAACTATAAAATCGGCATCTACAGATAGTTCGGTACAGGCTTTAGGTCTTGTTACAGACTTTGCTCTGTCGTTCAACGCACAGTGGAAAATGGGCTCTAATAGTTATCAACGCGGTGTGCAGATAAAACTGCCCAATGGCTCAACACTTCAGATAAGCGGTAGTCAGTGCCGTTATGACGGTGGGCAAATCGTGGATCACGACGCACTTGGTACAAGTTGGCATCGTTTTGATGTTGTTGTATCCGGCACATCCGCCAAGGTGTTTATCGACCGTAATTTGGTTTATAATTTAACCGTTGTTGCCGCTACAACACCCAAGAATGTCGGTATTATTACGCACGCTGGAAACAACGGCGATCCTTATAAGTTCAAGAATATTGAACTCAAGGTGGGAACGGGTGTTCACGATCCCGAACCCGCACCCGAACTTATTCTGCCCGAAACTATGTATGAAAAACTCAACAATAACGGTTGGGTGGTTGACGGCATGTCGGTTGCTTCGACCAATGATACAATTCAAAAACCCTATACAGGTTGGGGTTGTGCCCTTGTTTCGGCACAGAATTTTATCTTTGACTTTAACCTTAAAATCGGGGCAGAGGAAACAGGAAATGTTGAACTGCGCTTACGCTACAAATATGATTCGGGCAACTACGGTTACCAGCTCTTCTTCGCCGCCAATAAACTTACCGTTGCAAAATATAACGACGGTACAAATAATATAACGGTGTTGCAGACTGTTTCGGCAGATTTTTCAAACGGCACCGATATAAGGATCGCCGCAAATGAAGAACTGTTTTGGATTGCCTTTGACGGTCTGCGTGTTTTCAAAACCGAAGATGCGTACAATGCTGACGGCGTTATCCAACTTTCGCATACCACAAACCTTACCGAGGGTGGCGCTGTGATAAGCGGACTTTCGGCGTTAAGGTATAAGGAAAAGACCGCAAATGCGGGTATTTCCGACCCGATTAAGAGTGATATCATACTTTCGGGTGACGATATTGCCGCGGGTATGAAAGGAGAAGGTTGGGCTACCATTGAGGGCGGCACAACCGCAACAACCGAAACAGCCTTTAATAAGGATTATGAAGGTTGGGGATATAAAATCGCCAAGGCTGAAAACTTTATTTTTGATTTCACACTTGACTTTGCCGATGATGAAAACGGCGCGATTGAACTTCGACTTCGTCACGGTTCGACAAGTGTCTGCAACCTTGGTTACAGGCTCTATTTCACCCGCGACACATTAACTGTGGGCAAATACCACGATAATGACTTCCAAAACGAGCAAATTGCCAAGGTTATTACCGACTTCACCAAGGGTGCAAAGGTTCGTATCGCCGCAAACGGCGGTATGCTTTGGATATCGATTGACGGTGTAAGGGTATTCAAGATTACCGACGCATACACCGCTGACGGTCATATACAGATTTCGCATACCGTTAATGTTCCGGCGGGCAGAATAAACCTTACAAATATGCTTCTTCGTGAATATTCTGATGAAAAAGCAAATGACGGCGTTACTGATAAGACCGAAAGCGACAACGGTATTATTACAACCGGTAATGAGATTCTTACCGCAATGGTAGGCACCAAAACTTGGACTCGCAAGAACAAGGATATGGTTGTAAATGACGCTTCGACGGGCTCTGGCACACAGATTGGCTCTGTGAACGACTTTATACTTGATTTTACCCTTCGCATTTCGCCCGCTGAAACGGGCAATTTGCAGGTTCGTGCAAGACACGACTATAACACTGTATCGAATCTTGGATATGTGTTCTTATTATCGGCAAACGGTATTTCGCTTAATAAGTACAACACTCATAACTTCCAATCAACGACCGTTGACAGCCGTTCTGTTGATTTCAGCACATCAAAACGTGTTCGTGTTGTAGCAAATGGCGGAACAATTTGGTTGTCTGTAAATGGCGAAAAGATTTTTGAAATCAAAAACGCATATAATGACAGTAAGAAAATAATCATTCAAAACTCTTTTGCTAACAAAGAAACAGTATTTTTCAGTGATGCTTGTCTTTATAGTTACAGCGATGATATTGCGAATCAGAAGATAATTGCACCGCCTGCCGATACAGAATCTTTCCCTGTATCCGAAATGGTTTCGGTTGATAAGATTCTTAAACTCTTTAACGCCGCAGGTCACGATATAACCGATTCAACGGTTATCAGCAATAAAGCGGGTACAAGCAAGGGTGTAAACCTTTGCGGCACACGCGACTTTATACTTAACTTTAAACTTAAGATTAAACAAGGTTCTTCGGGTGGTGTTACGGTTAAATTCCGCCACTACTATAAGGATGCAAACTTCGGATATGTTGTTAACTTCGACCGTAAGAGTGTGGCTTTTACTCGCTACCTTGAGAAAAAGGACGGAAGCGCTACCACATACGGAAGTGAGAAATTTAACTTTGCAAATGGTGTGGATGTCCGCATCGTCGCAAAGGACGGACTTGTATGGTTGTCGTTTGACGGCGTAAAGAAGTTTGAACTTACCGATGCTGCACTTTATTCAGGACAGATTCAGTTTATTCTTTTCGGTGAAAGCGGCGATGTTGAATTAAGCAACTTCAAACTCACAAGTTACGGTGTTGAAGAATCGTACGAGGGTATGACCAACCGTAATTTGCAGCCAACCGTTCCTAAACTGTTGCAGGACTACGAAATTGGAAATCAAAAGGATGCTCAAAATGTTTTGGGTGACCGTTTTGATTATGAAAATTTGAACGGCGTTGATGCTATTAAGTTTTCAACCGCGGGTCTTAACCGTGAAAGCGGTTTCTATAGTAGAGGACTCACCGATTTTGTGTTTTCATTCAAGATAAATATGGATGCCTGCTCAAGTGTTAACAATCTGCAGATTAACTTCCGTAAATCGTGGGATGATGTACGCAACTACGGCTTCGTTATGATTCTGTCACAGGGTCAGGTACAATTGCTTGACTATAGCACATCAAGTTACTCGCTTGGTAAAATGCTTGGTAAGTCGGTTGTTAAGATGAACGGTTGGGTGCCTGTAAAGATTGTTGCACAGGGCGATACTGTTGCAATTCTTATAAACGATAAGCCGGTTATAAAACAAAAGGTTGAGACTTTAAAAGCCGGTAC
>JAZREH010000082.1:0-6223 GCA_045660705.1 Acutalibacteraceae bacterium | reverse complement strand
TTCTTTGCGCGGGGGTGGGGGCTTATTATTATAGCGTTGCGGGTCTTAAGAGCAAGCAAGCACTTGAAGATTGCGGTAGAGGTCGGGTTGGTGGTGGGAATAACCGCCGCAATAACGCCGATAGGCTCAGCAATTTTCTTTGTTCCGTACGCCTTATCTTCCTCGATAACACCGCAGGTCTTGGTGTCTTTGTAACCGTAGTAGATATATTCGGCAGCGTAGTTGTTCTTGATAACCTTATCCTCTACAATACCCATTCCGGTTTCGCTTACTGCCATTTTAGCAAGGGGGATTCGTTCCTTGTTAGCGGCAGATGCGGCGGCAAGAAAAATTTTGTCAACCTGTTCTTGTGTGTAGGTCGCAAATATTTTCTGTGCCTGTCTTGTGCGTGCGATGGCTTCTTCAAGCCTGTCAACACTGTCCACAACTAAATAATTTTTGGTGTCCATTTTTATAGCCTCCTGAAAGGTTGTTGTTTTTCGGTTCTGCTAATATATTAACAATCCTTTTTGACTTTGTGAATTCTTAATTTGGATAATTGGTGTTATCAAAATTGATAACACCCAAAAACAAAACCCAACCTCATTTAAGAGGTTGGGCAAAACCGTTGAATTTATAAATGTTTTCTTTTCGATTCACAAAGTTCGTCAATAAACTTCCTGTCTAAATTAGAAAGTTTATATCCTTTTTTGTAAATCAGAACATCTTTATACATTTTTTTGTTATCGGCGCATTTTTTTTGCACCAAGTTATATCTTTTAAGCATACTTGTCGGTGCGGGGGATACCCACATAAATGTTTCGGGGTTTGATGATAACAGGTCAAACTGACTTGCGCGCTCAAAGATAAAAATTCTGCGGTCGATGTTGTCGGGCAGTTCTTCCTTAACCACCTTTGAAAGCGGCATCGACGGAACATACGGGTCGGCGTGCGCGATTTCTATATAGTTGGTCAAGTCCTCAAAGGTTATATTGTCTTTTTTGGCGAGTGCATTATCGGCACTCATCATAAGTGAATAGGTAAACTCGGTCACCAACTCGTACTGAAAACCTTTTTCTTCGAGCATTGATTTGAAGTACTTATCGTAGTTCTCGGCATAGCGGATAATACCAAGTTTATAGTCATGCTCCAACATATTGCGGATTGTGCGCTGTGAATTGGTTTCTTTGTAAAACACCTCAACAGGCTCGTTTGAAAGCGATTTCGAGAAGTTGGCAAATGCTTCCGAAATATAACAGGCGCGGGGCACCGAAATAGAAAACTTTTGCTTCTTCGGTCCATCTGCCTTATAGAACTTTTCAACCGACTCAATCTGACCGAGAATTTCCTTGGCAAAGTTTATAAACTCCTCCCCGTCGGGGGTTAACTTCATACCGTTTTGTGTGCGTTCAAAAATAGTAATGCCAAGGTCTGTTTCTAATTCCTTTATAGAACGGCTGATGTTTGGTGCCGCGATAAGCAATACCTCTGATGCTTTACCGAGAGAACCCGATTTTGCAACCTCAATTGCGTGCTTCATATGTAATAGGTTCAAAACTTTCACCGCCATTTGCATTGTTTTTTATATTATACCACTTTTTATATGTAAAATCAATCGGGATTAAAAGAGGTTGATATAAAACTAAAAAATCGAGTACCTCAACTACGCGTTTGCGTGTCGAGGCACTCGACTGGTGCGGGTGACAGGACTTGAACCTGCACGGATAACCGCTAGCTCCTAAGGCTAGTGCGTCTGCCAATTCCGCCACACCCGCAATATTAAAAACCTTACCGCCAGTGACGGCAGTGTTTTTATACTAAAGTTTATTCGGCACCAACTTGGTCGAAATCATAGTAATTGTTACCGTTAAGACGGTAGGAAAGGGTCATAAGGCTGTCACCAAAGTGAACATTTTCAACCACCGCATCGGGAAAATCCAACCCCAAATCATAGTGACTGAAGTTCCAGAAACCCTTAACGCCGAGGCGGACGAGTTGCTCTGCAATAGTGCGTGCATCATCCCTCGGAATACAAAGTACCGCCGCATCGGGAAGATTTTCACGGCAAAACTCATCCAAAGTAGAAATACTTCTTACGGGCAGATTGCGTACCATCTGACCGATAAGAGATTCCTTTCGGTCGAAAAGACCGATAAGGCGAAAACCCTTTGATTCAAAGTTGATATGTTGGGCAACGGCGCGTCCTAAATTACCGACGCCGATTAAGATTGCATTTTGCGGAGTATCAAGACCGAGTATCCTTGCAATTTCCGCCTTTAAAATATCAACATTATAACCGTATCCCTGCTGACCGAATCCGCCGAAGCAGTTAAGGTCCTGCCGTATCTGGCTTGCAGTGATGCCCATTCGTTCTGAAAGTTCCCTTGATGAAATACGCGTCGTACCTGATGCCCTTAAGTCTTCCAAAAATCTGTAGTACCGAGGAAGTCGGCGAATTACAGATTCAGAAATTCCATTTGTATTCATCTTTTACATTCTCCTGAACATATATATACACACATAATATATAAATAATAATGCATTCGCAAAATAAAGTCAAGAAAAAAACTTAAAAAATTTTTTAAAAAGTACTTGACAAACCGAAAAAAGCGTGTATAATAAAAACAGTAATCATTACTGATTTCAATTTTAGGAGGTGACCCTGTGAAAAACTATTCAAGACAGCGCGAGGCGATATTAGAGGTTTTGCGAGCAACCGATACACATCCGACCGCGACTGCTGTTTACGAAAAGGTTAAGGAAAAGTTGCCGAACATCAGTCTTGGCACCGTATACCGCAATCTTGCCGCACTTAAGGAAAACGGCGATATTCTCGGTTTATCGGTGGGCGACGGGTTTGAGCACTTTGACGGCGACGCTTCTCCGCATATTCATATGCATTGTAGGTGTTGCGGCGATATTGCCGACCTGCAGTTTACCGATGACCCTGCGGGGCAGTTCGCTAAAAAGCAGGGTTTCATCCCCGAAACAAGCGTTTATATCGTATACGGTGTATGCGGTAACTGTGTGCAGGAATGATTTAAATTTGTAATTACTTATTTGGAGGAAATTAAAATGAAAAAGTATGTATGTCTTATTTGCGGTTATGTTCACGAGGGAGATAGCGCACCTGCTGAGTGCCCCATCTGCCACGCACCTGCTTCTAAATTCCAAGAGCAGGCTGGCGAAAAAACCTGGGCTGCTGAACATGTTGTAGGTGTTGCACAGGGCGTTGACGAGAGAATTATCTCGGGACTTCGCGAAAACTTCAACGGTGAGTGCTGTGAGGTTGGTATGTACCTTGCAATGTCGCGCGTAGCACACAGAGAGGGCTATCCCGAAATCGGTCTTTACTGGGAAAAGGCGGCACTTGAAGAGGCAGAACACGCTGCTAAATTTGCTGAACTTCCCGGTGAGGTTGTAACCGACAGCACAAAGAAAAATCTTGAGATGCGCGTAGACGCTGAAAACGGCGCAACTCTCGGCAAATTTGAACTTGCTAAACTTGCAAAGGAACTCGGTCTTGATGCTATACACGATACAGTTCACGAAATGGCGCGCGATGAGGCTCGCCACGGCAAGGCGTTCGAGGGACTTTTAAACAGATATTTTAAGTAAAAAAATTTGCAGGGAAGCCAAAACTTCCCTGCTTTTTTCAAACACTTTGGTTAAATAATAATGATTGTAGGAGGAATGAAAAATGAAAAAAATATTTGCATTGGCTTTTTCGGTAATTCTTACGCTTTCACTTGTTGCCTGCGGCGAAAAGACCACCAAAATGAAGGATGATATCAAGAACGACATCAAAGATGGGGTTTCTAATATTGAATCTGTGGCAGACGGTCTTGTCGGCAATAAGGATACAGTAGGTTCTACGGCAAAGATTACGGCTGATGAGGCAAAGGCGGCTGCTTTCAAGCACGCGGGTGTTAATGAAAATGATGTGACAGGAATTGATGTTGACCTTGATCGCGATGACAGGGTGCTGAAGTATGAGGTGGATTTCTATAGCGGCGGCGTTGAGTACGATTATGACATAAACGCCGAAACGGGCGATATAATTTCCGCCGATAAAGATATGGATTAAATTGCCGAACGGTTTTTTTTATGGAAAAAACCGTTCATTTTATTAAAAAAACTTGATTTACAGGCTTTTTCCACATATAATAACTTTGTATATAATATTTGGAGTGTGTTTTATGACCGATGTTGAGCGCGCAACGCAGTTTTTTTCAAAGGACATTTACGCTACCGAAGTGACGGGAATCGTCATTGACGCCGTTTCAAAGGGTTATGCAAAATGCTCGCTGAAAATCGAGGACAGGCATAAAAACGCGGTCAGTGCCGTTATGGGCGGTGTTATATTTACCCTTGCCGACTTTGTGTTTGCCGTTGCATCGAATTTTGATTCAGACTCGGTTACGGTTACACTGGTAAGTCAGATAAGTTACCTTTCGTCCGTAAAGGGTGATATACTTTACGGAGAAAGCCGTATTGTAAAAGACGGACGCAGTAATTGCTTTTATGAAATAAATATAACCGATAATCTTGGGACAAATGTGGCTATTGTGTCTGTTACAGGGGCAAATTTAAAAAAATAAAGGGATGATATTTTATGAAAATTCAGTTTTTAGGTACTGCCGCGGCAGAGGGAATACCCGCGCTTTTTTGCAGGTGTGAAAAGTGCCGAACCGCGCGGGAACTTGGCGGAAAGGAACTCCGCACAAGATGTCAGACACTTATCGAGGGAAGACTTATGGTGGATTTCGGCCCCGATACATATCATCACGCGCTGACAAACAGCATCGACCTTGCCGATATACACGATTATCTTATCACCCACCCGCATCAGGACCATCTGTATTTTGAGGAAATCGAAATGTTCGGTTACGGTTTTTCAAATCTGCCAAGCGATAATCCGCCCTATAATTTTTACGGTGGTGCCGAAACCGTCGAAAAAATATCGGATGTGGTTAAAAGGGTTGATTATAGGGTGAAAGCGCACACCCTTGAACCTTTTAAAACATATGATATTGCCGATATGCGTGTCACCCCGCTTAAAGCAAACCACGGCACCGAAACGCCATTTATCTATATTATTGAATCGAACGGAAAGCGTATGCTTTATGCGCACGATACAGGACTGTTCACAAAAGAAACCGAGGATTATCTTTATACAAACCGCCCGCATTTCGACCTGATAACCTTTGATTGCTGTTGCGGCACTTGGGAGGATAAGGACGATTACGGTGGTCATATGGCGTTTAAACAAAACAGGCAGATTGCCGAGCGTATGCGTAAAGAGGGTATGATTGATGAGTGTACAAAACTTGTTGTCAACCATTTTTCGCACAATGCATCGGATATACTCTATAAAGACCGCGCGGCATATGAAAAGTACGGCTTCATAATGACTTACGACGGTTTGGAAATTGAATTTTAATGATGGCAAATCTGTCATTTGCCACCAAATA
Source organism: Acutalibacteraceae bacterium (assembly GCA_045660705.1). GTDB lineage: Bacteria > Bacillota > Clostridia > Oscillospirales > Acutalibacteraceae > UBA737. Next base: position 770 of record JAZREH010000082.1, on the reverse strand, counting down.
AATCATTTACTTATTACTCAAAAAGCGACAAGGCTTAAAAACCTTGTCGCTTTTTAATTGGCGGACACGGCGAGGCTCAGACTTGCGGGGGATTGATCCTCAACTGATTTCGAGAACTTGGTGGTGTTTCCCTCACCGTCCCTCTGACCGCCTTCGGACCGCATTTTCTACCCCAAAATAGGGCAAAATAAGGCCCCTTTTCTAAAAAAGTGAAAGAAAACTGCAAGATGATTGCAAGAAAAGTCGAAATTTTCTTTGGATGTTCTTGGGAGAATATTAACAAGGAGAAATCGAAAAATGAATCAGGAAAAACAAAGAAAAGCTCTTGAAAAAATACTTAAGAAGTGTCCCGACGTGCTAACACCTATGAAGGCAAGCCACTGGGCGCCCATCGGAAAGAACGCAATTTATGCGGCAATAAAAAGCGGTGAAATAGAGTCCTTCATTTACCGCGGCGGATATATCTTCACAAAAGATGAACTTATAAACTATCTTGTTAAAACGTCAAATAATAAAGGAAGAACTTTCGTTGTGCGAGGTGGCAAATGATGTTTGAAGATTTACCTCCCGTACTGTCAGGCGAGCAAGTAAGATGTGCTTTACATATCGGTAAACGAAAATGTGCTTGGATGTTAGATAACGGTTTTATCAAATGTCAAAACAACGGAAAGAAAACACGAAAATATACGGTGCTAAAAAAAGACTTGATTGCATACGTAAAAGACTCCGAAAAACACCCTGAGAAATATGTAACACCGTATACCCAATTT
>JAZREH010000081.1:0-1930 GCA_045660705.1 Acutalibacteraceae bacterium | reverse complement strand
TAAAGCCTGTAAATTGCCAAAATGCAAGCGACCGTTTCATACTTTCCCTCCAATATATCTGTTATATAAGTATATTCAAAACAATTTAAAATATTATGACTTTACTATTGATATTGTTTTTGTTTTAAATTATAATTATTTTAAAATACAGAGGTGAATGTAAACGAATGAAACTGATGTTTAATGCTCTTATTAAATTTGTGTGCGGTATTCTGATTGTTGGATTGCTTGTTTTTTTACCCGCAGGCACCGTCAGGTACAGTGGCGGTTGGATGTTTATGTGCGCATTGTTTGTGCCTGTTTTAATTTTGGGATTATTACTCTTTTTAAAGTCGCCCGAACTGCTTAAAAAACGTCTTGACGGCAGGGAAGAGCAGACGGCACAAAAGGGTGTGGTTGCTTTTACAGGACTGATATTCACCGTCGGTTTCTTGGTATCGGGTTTTGATTTTCGGTATGGTTGGTCGTATGTACCGTTGGCGGTGCAAATTGTCGCCGTTGTGCTCTTTTTGACGGCATACTGCATTTATGCAGAGGTTATGCGCGAAAACGCATATCTTTCCCGCACCGTAAAGGTAGAAGAAAATCAAAAGATTGTCGATACAGGTTTGTACCGTGTGGTACGCCATCCGATGTATGCGGCTACCGTTTTACTGTTTTTAATGATACCGTTAATTTTGGGGTCTTGGTGGGCGTTTGCAGTTTTTCTTTGTTATCCTGTTATTATTGCGGTACGAATTAAGAACGAGGAAAAACTGCTTGAAAACGAACTTGACGGTTATGCCCAGTATAAGAAAAAGGTTAAATATAAAATGATTCCTTTTATCTGGTGAGTATGAAATAAAAAAACAAGGCGCTTTGCAAAGCGCCTTGTTTTTTATTCCTCGTTAATTTCTGTTTCCGCTTTAAGGGTGTTCAGTTTATCAATACAGTTGACACATACCGAATATCCGCCAAGTTCAACACTTTCTGCAAGGTTGTCGCAAAAAACACAGGTCGGTTGGTATTTCTGTAAAACAATTTTGTCGCCGTCCATAAAGATTTCAAAACTGTCGCGGTTGCTTTCTATCTGTAATATTTTTCGTATTTCTTTAGGTATAACAATTCGACCCATACTGGCAACAGGTCGTATCATTCCGGTTGTTTTCATAACTTCCACCTCCGAAGTATATATATTTTATCATACTTTTTTAAAATAGTCAATTATGTTTAACTTTTGTTAATACTACCACAATATAATGTACTTGTATTTTTTGTAAAATGTGGTATAATATGTTGTATATCAAATAATAAATTTAGTCTTGAAAGGTCGCATCAAATTTGATGAAAGATTGTAAGATTGTAAATATACTGCGTCGTTTTTTTCTGATACTTGTTCCCGCTGCACTTACATCTGTGGCAGGTTTTGTTTCGCATACCTTACCCGATGTATTGGCTAAGCACATTGAACTCACATCAACAAAGCGCTCGCGCGTTTTAGGTATGGTGGTTGGTGTTATCCTGATGGCGGTTGTCGTTATCGACCACCGCGCGTTTACGGGTCAGTCTTTCAGGGGCAAATGGTTGCTTCTGGCATTTTGTATGTTTATGCCTGCACTGATTGGGGCGTTTATCGCATTCACCCTTAAAGTTAAAAACGATTTGATAAATAAAATATGGCATTTTGCGCTTTTGCCGCTTTTGCCGTTTGTTACCATTTCTATGACCGAGTGTCTTAATAATATCTTTATTTACGATATGACATACCTTGGTTTTTTTGCGAATTATGTGTTGGTTATACTGCTTTACTTCCTTGTTTTCGCGCTTTGCGGAAGTTTGCGTGTTTCCATACTTGCGGTTAATACGCCGCTTTTCGGTCTTGCACTCGCGCACAGTTTTCTTATGGAATTCAGGGGCACTCCCTTTATTCCTATGGATTTTTTAAGTATTA
>JAZREH010000080.1:0-1379 GCA_045660705.1 Acutalibacteraceae bacterium | reverse complement strand
ATTTAACGGAACACTTAAGAACGACAGCATTGGTGCGTCAAATCACTACTGTAACGGTATATTTGCAAAAAACACATCTGGTTTCGCCACGTATCCCACAGGTACATTTACCAATGTATATTATAACAGTGAAAAGTCTGTTGTAACCGACACCGATACAGATACTACTGTCGGTGCAGACGGCGGTCACGTAAACGGTGTGGCAAAGACCACCGCACAACTTGAAAACGCCACCCGCGCCGAACTCGGTCTTTCGGGCGAATACTGGCGCGACGGCAAAGGTCTGCCGACACTGGTTATGACACTTCCTAAGACCAATGTAAACTATCCCGACTATATCCCGATTTATACTGCATATCAACTTGCCAAAATCGGCAAAGACGATGCATATCCCCTTTCGGGCAAATACATTCTTATGAATGATATTGATATGTCGGATTATGGCAACTGGACACCGATTGGTTTCGCAGATAATGTTGCCGCAAATACCGTTTCGGCTGAAAATTCATTCTGTGGAAGTTTTAACGGCGGCGGTCACACTATTTCAGGGCTTACAATAAGCACGACGGGCGGAAAAACATACTCCGGTCTTTTCCGCGGTGCATACGATGCCACATTTGAAAACATTGTTTTCCGTAATGCAAGTGTCACAGCAACTGCAAATTCGGGATTTAACAGAACAACATATGCGGGTGTTTTGGTGGGAACCTCCAAAACTTCTTCTGGCGTACATAATTGTGTAAAAAATGTTGCTATTTACGATTCTTCGGTTACGGCAACAACCTATACAACTGATAATCCCACGATTGCGGGCGGTATCTGGGGTTTCAGTGAAGGATATACCGATTTTATAAACTGCTATGTTGATGTTGATGTGAAAGCGGTATGTGTTCCTGATAATAACCTTGCCGCTCAATCCTATCAAACAAGTGCAGGCGGTATTTTGGGCGGTACTTACACAGGAACTGCAGTTGCAACAAACTGTATTTTTGCAGGAACGCTCACAGATATTACATATTCAGATGAGTTTGATATAACAACTGTTGAAAAAACCTTTATTCATAAAAACAGTATTGTAGGTACAAAAACTCAAAACTGGAAAAATGCTAACAATGGCAGAGGAAGCGTTTCTCAGACCAATTGTTACTACCTTGATACTGTAGATGTCAACCTCGATAATACAAGCGGTCTTGACGGTACGGCTATCAGCGCCGACCAACTTAAAACCGCAACCGCCGCATCGCTTGGCTTTGACGGTTATTATTGGAAAAACGACGGTGAGGGTATCTATCTTGCCGTATCGCCGGTAAAAACCAATGCTGACGGTGCCATTGAAATCGGTACTGCCGATGAACTTGCGCGCATCGGTGTTTATTCAC
>JAZREH010000079.1:0-4038 GCA_045660705.1 Acutalibacteraceae bacterium | reverse complement strand
GATGTTTACGGCGATGGAAAACCCACACGAATCAGAAACTCCGCTGAGGATATAAGAGAATATGACGACAATCTTCAACCCGCGGAAGAAATCGGTTCGACCATCTTTACCGTTCCGTGGTTAAAGAAATTTATACCAAGTGAAATTGAGGAATACGCCAACGCCTTTAAAAAGGTTGCAGAAAACTATCAGGAACTGCTTGACGGCGATAAGGGTAACCCAAGAAGCATAGGCGGATGGCATTTCTTTAAACATACCGCTAAATAATGATAAGGGGCGCTTTATATGAAGGTTGTAATTATAACTGATTTAGAGGGAATATCGTGCGTTGATAGCATTGATATGGTATTCGGTGACGGTTATCAGTTTGCGTGCGAACAGTTAATGCTTGATGTAAATGCGGCGATTAACGGTGCTTTTGACGGCGGCGCCGATGAAGTTTTTGTTGTTGACGGTCACGCGACGGGCGAAAACTTTATTCACGATGCGCTTGATAAACGCGCACAATTTATACCTACTCCTCGTTTTGTTCAGATGTCGCTTGCTGAATTTGATGCGGTATTTTCGATTGGCTGTCACGCCAAATCGGGAACCGTAAATGCGTTCCTTGACCACACACAAAGTTCGGCAAGTTGGTTTGATTATACCGTTGGCGGCAAAAGTTACGGCGAGATAGGTCAACAGTTGATATGGGCAGGGGCAGGCTCTGTTCCGCTTGTTATGGTGGCGGGTGACGAAGCCGCCTGTCGGGAAGCCAAAGACCTTGTCCCGAATATTGCTACCGCTTCGGTTAAAGATGCAGTTATCAGAAATAAAGCAGAGTGTATTTCGGGCGAGGTAGCGCGTCAAAGAATTTACGAAGCAGCCATTGACGGTGTAAAGCGCTATAAAGAAATTACGCCTTACAGGATAGAACTGCCCACCGAAATAACCTTGACACTTTACAGAAATGATTATTGCGACGAAGTAATGGCAAGAAACCCTGCTTTGAAAAGAAACGGCAGGACGCTTTCAAAAACGGTTGACAGTATAAAAAATCTTGTTGATTTAGTTTTCTGATAAGGAGTAAAACAACTATGGAAAATGTTAAAAATATTAAAAAAATCGATATTCACGCACACGCGACAGCATTTCCTGAAATTTTTCCCCCCAGACCTTGGGGCGAGCGTGAGCGTTTTGTATCCCCCGAAGAAGTTATCGAATTTTATGACCGTCTTGGCATCGAAAAGGGTGTTTTATTGCCGATATCTTCGCCCGAGGGTCAGATGACGCCAATGACCACCGAAGCCTGTAAGATGATTGTTGATAAATACCCCGACCGATTTATCCTGTTTTGTAATGTTGACCCGCGTGCCGTCACCAATATGTTGGATTCGAAGTTGGACGACATACTTGCCTTCTACAAAGGACTCGGTGCAAAGGGTCTTGGCGAACTTACCGCTAATATCTATGCCGATGACCCGCGAACCGACCGATTGTTTGCTTTCTGTGCTGAACTTGATTTACCTGTTACAATTCATATCAATTCACAGTTTACAAGTTACGGTATCGTGGATGAATTGGGACTTCCGCGGCTTGAAAAGATGCTGAAAAAACACCCCGATTTGAAAATTCTGGGACATTCGCAATGCTTCTGGAGTGAAATTTCCGCAGATAACAATGATGAAATTCGATGTACATATCCTACTGGAAAGGTTAAAGAGGGAAGAATAGCCCAACTTATGCGCGAATACGGCGGGCTTTACTGTGACCTTTCGGCAGGCAGCGGCGGTAACGCCATGATGCGCGACCCCGAATATGCCGCGCGTTTTATAGAGGAATTTGCCGACCGTATTCTTTATGGTTGCGATATATGTTCACCGTCTAATACATTTATGTTTGAATTTAAAGATTTCCTTGAAAAAATGCTTGATGACGGTATGATAAGTGCTGAAAACTATCGCAAAATCGTACGCGACAACGCGGTTAAACTGTTAAATCTGTAAATCGGAGGATAAAAATGGAAAAATTAGCACTTTATGGTGGTAAACCTGTAAAAACAACACCTTATGGAACGGGAAACCGTTTCGGCAGGGAGGAACTTGCAAATCTTGAGGAAGCACTGAATCAAAACACGCTGTTTTATTGGTTTGGTAATATGACTAAACGTTTTACTAAAAAATTTGCCGATATGTACGGTGCAAAGCACTGTGTCGCCACAAGTTCGGGTACCGCCTCAATTCATGTAGCGTTAGGTGCCATTGGTGTTGCGCCCGGTGATGAGGTAATCACTTCACCCATAACCGATATGGGCAGTGTAATCGGTATTTTATACCAAAATGCTATACCCGTTTTCGCCGACTTAGACCCTTATTCATACAATATGGACCCCAAGTCTATTGAAGCGAAAATCACCGCCAGAACCAAAGCAATCGTTGTGGTGCACCTTGCAGGTAATGCTGCTGAAATTGATGAAATATGCCGAATAGCCAAAAAGCATAATGTTTATGTTATTGAGGATTGCGCACAAACCTATTGTTGTAAATACAAGGGCAAATATGTCGGAACATTCGGTGACATTGGTTGCTTCAGCCTGAATGATTTTAAACATATTTCTGCGGGCGACGGCGGTATGATTATTACCGACAATGAAGAACTTTATTATAAAGCGTTAATGTTTGCCGATAAGAATTTCAACCGCCTTGGAACCGAGGTTGTAAAAAATATTCCGTATCTTGCCCCGAACTATCGTATGAATGAACTTACTGCTGCTGTAGCGATTGCTCAGCTTGATAGGGTAGAGGATATTTGCGCAAAGAGAAATGCATACGGCGACAAGCTAAATGCCGCTTTGCAGAACATCCCCGGTATTTACCCACATAAGGTGCTTGAGGGTTGTGAGTCTTCATGGTGGTTTTATATGCTTCGCGTTAATGAGGATGAACTGGGTACAACACGCGAAGAATTTGTAAAGGCGCTTAATGCCGAAGGTATTCAGGCTCAGGCAGGATATATACCGTCCTGTGTTTATCAATATAATATGTTTAAAAACCGTACTGTGTATCAAGGTGCCGATCTGTATCCTTTTGACGGAACACACGGTAACAGCATCGAATATCATGACGGTGACTGCCCCGTTGCTGAGGAAATTGTTGATACATGTGTAAAGCTTATAGTAAACGAATTCCACACCGAACAGGATCTTAATGATACAATCACCGCCATAAATAAGGTTTGTGAATATTACAGAAACAAATAATTTAAATATGATAAAACTGTTGCTTTACGGGAGATGTTTATGTCAAGAAAAACTTTGAATTTTGGAATACTTGGTTGCGGTATGATAGCGGATTTTCACGCCCAAGCAATACAAAGCCTTGATAACGCCGTGCTGGTAGGTGCGGCAGATAACAACACCGACAATGCGGTGAAATTCGCGAAAAAGTATGGAATTAAGTCTTACTTAAACTATGCTGAAATGCTTTCCGACGGTAATATTGATGCGGTGTGCATCTGCACACCGAGCGGTTTTCACGCGCAGAATGCGATTTCGGCGTTATCTGCGGGTAAACATGTCGTTTTGGAAAAACCGATGGCTTTTACCCTGTGCGAGGCAAGAGAAATCGAAAAATGCGCAAAAGAAAACAACCGTATACTTACCGTCATATCGCAACTTAGATTTGCCGAAGATATACAGAAAGTTAAAAAATTGATATCGGAAGACGCATTTGGAAAAATTGTGTTCTGTGATTTGTATATGAAATATTGGCGGTCACAGGAATACTATTCGTCAAGCGACTGGAAAGGCACACTTAAATTTGACGGCGGCGGTGCACTTATGAATCAGGGAATTCACGGTGTGGACATTTTGCTGTATCTTGCAGGGGACGCTAAGGTTATATCCGCCAGAAACAGAACGGCGTTTCATAATATCGAGGTAGAGGACCAATCACTCGCAATGCTTGAGTTTGATAACGGCGCACTCGGTGTGATTGAGGCGTCTACCTGCGCATATCCAGGATTTGAGCGTCGGATAGAAATTATGGGAACCGAGGGTTC
>JAZREH010000078.1:0-9887 GCA_045660705.1 Acutalibacteraceae bacterium | reverse complement strand
TTTGAGTATACCATACATGTTCCCGATGGCGGTTTTGAGGGCTATGTTAATATTCCTTTGTCCTATTTCCAAAACAAAAAGGGAGTGGCACTAACTTCTAAATCCCATAATTTCCTTGGTTTTAAATATAACGAACCGGGGCTTAAAATTTCGGATTTCTGGATTTCAGACCTTTCAATTTACAGGGTCGCGGTTGCGGGGCAGAACGCTGCTGAAAATTCTGTAATAGTATCCGGTAAGGATTTGCAGGAATTAAACGGCGATGTTGTTTTGTCCGACGGTACCGTTGCTGATGAGATAGGCGGTAAGTATCACGGAAAACTAAAGGTCAACAAAAAGGGTAATGCTGCCGTGTCGCCGAATACAGTAGGTATTTGGTGGATTGTAGCGGTTGCTGTCGTTTTAGCGGTTGTTGCAGTTATTATCTTTTTCCTCATTTTAGTGACAAAATCGAGAGGTAGAAAAAATGAAGATAAAGATAAGTAAAATACTTGCTTTGATTGTTTGTGCATGTTTGATACTTTCGTTAGGTTTTTGCGGATTGTCGCTTTTTCATCGCGATTCGTACGGTGAAATTATCAGCGAAGTATTCGACCGCCAAAAAAATGATATGCCCAATAACGCAATTGAGGACAATATCACAAACAAAATTTTCCCTATGTTTTCAAACGATGTAGATTATAGCCGCGGCGGTGCCACTTCGGCATCAGAAGCACGACTTGATTATAAGGAATACATAAAAAACCGTCACGAATATGCAGATATGATTGACCACGAGTCAGAGGTTGCGGCAGTTCGTCTTGCTGAACTTGGGGTTTTGCAGAAGATTGAAAATTTTAATCCGAATGGCACAATGACGGTTGGCGGATTTTTAAAGGCGCTTATGATGGTTTGCCGTCAGGATATCAGCGGTGCAACCACAAATGCCGAATTGGACGATTTCATACGCAGCACTAACTTTTTGTCTGCGGATATAGAAATTGACTATTCTGCAAGCGTAACAAACGAACAGATGGCATATTTTTTAAGTCGCGCTACCGCAGACACCGAAAACACTGAACAATACAGGTTAATGATTTCGGATTATCCCGAAATTGACAGGCACTACAGTGCAGGTGTATTGAAGGCTGTAAAATTAGGCTTGATTGAAATTAAGGACTATACATTCAATCCAAAGTCCGCAGCGCGGCGCAGCGATATTGCAGACGGTCTTTACAGACTGATGAACACTGGTGCACGTTTAATACCCGAATATGACCTTGGGAGTCTTTATAAACAGGGACAAAGCGAATATCTTGTGAAAACCTCATATAATACCAACGAGGCAGGCACTATGTTCGGTTTTTTCTCAAACTATAATCATCAGGCAAAGGTTTTTGAAAATTTCGGTAAACTGCCAGTAGACCGCACAGGCTTCAATAAGTGGGCACACATTGAAACAGAGGCGGGCGTCTATAAATGGCCCACTTTCGGTAATGATAGTGCACCGCATCGTTTGGGTCAAACCTCTATAATCGGTATTGATATTTCGGCAAATACGAATTTTCATTATCTGTTTGAGGAAAGTAACATACCCGAATTTTACGCACAGGATATTACAAATCCCAATACCCGTTTTGCCGCAAAGACTTTTCTTTATGAATTTGTTCAGCGAATGCTTCGTGCTATTGGCGGCGATGTTTTGTTGCTGATAGACTATGAACTCAACTGGCAACAGGGAATATACGATACAACGGTTGCGTATAAGGGTCCAATTTTTTCGGCGTGGTTCATTGAGGCATGCGAGGTTGCACGTGAGGCTGCCGATGCAATCGGTGCGGGCGAGCGGCTGAAACTCGGCGTTAATTATGACGGTGTAGGCACCGCCGCATTACTGGGTCCTGAACAAAATCAGTGGATGCTTGATATGGCAGAAGTTGTAGATTATGTAACTATTGATTCATATCAGTTCTATGATGATAAAACCGACCCGTCATATACGATTGAAAATCTGCGTTATTTAATGAATAACTATTCACTTGATAAACCCATTATAATGGTTGAAAACGGACTTGGAATAAATCAGGATAATCTGGACGAAACTGACAGTAATACGGGGCTTACGCAAACCGAACTTGCCAACGGGTACTGGAAAAATTTATTCAGAGAATACCGTTTTGCACTTGAACGTGGAGATTTTCTTAACTCAAATGTAGCTGGTTATCTTGTTTGGTCGTACAATACCGGACGAACACAGATAGCTGATTATAATACTAACAAGTTGCATCCTTGGGGTGAAATCATAAAACGCGGAATAGACCTGCTTTACAGACAAAATCAGTTTAATCCGTCATATGTTTCATCGGTTTGCGATGCTTCAGCGGGTGCCGATATTACGGTTTCAAGCGGCACGCAATATGAAAAACTGACATATGTCGTAACCGACTATAAAACAGGCGGAAAGAACGAACAGATTAAGATACGTCTGTCCGAAGCAGGAACCGTATTTATTACGGTGAACGGGACTAAAAATATTGCAAGTGTTACCGAGAATAAGATTCACACACTTAATATAACTGACGGATTACGCGACGGACTTAATGTTATCGATATTTATTTCGGCGCTTCCGAGTCGCCTTCAAAAAGAAGTATAAAATCTTTGTCGGTTTCAATGGAAAGTGCTACAGTTAAGGGCGACAATCCTGCCGTTGCGGTTATGGGTGATGCCGACCAAAACGAAACTGTGGATATACGCGACCTTATACGAACAAAGAAGGTCGCGGCAGGCGAAACATATGAGATAAATATGACCGCTATCGATTTGGATTATGATAAGACGGTGGGTGCCTCAGATATTGTTCGCATAAGGAAGATACTACTTAATGATAAGTTTGATGAACTTGGTGTGAATCTTGAAGATTTTGAGGATACGCTGAAAACAGATATATACTAAATGTGCAAAAGGTGATTATTATGAAAAAAATAGTTAGTTTACTTATTGCCCTTGTAATGATATTTTCCCTTGCCGCTTGCGGTGATACGCCGACAAAGGACAAAGGGGATAAGGATTCTGCTAAAACAGGCAACTGGGCAGAAGGATTTGATTTTCCCGAACTTGAAGACACCGATGTTTCGTGGATGTTAAGCGGCGGATTGGATACATTTGAGGCAAACAATACCGAGGATTCTCCAAATGCGATGTATCAAACCCTTAAAATTTGGGAGGAACATTACGGCAAAGCGGTTAATATTGAGGTTGTTCCGTGGGATAGTTTTACCACATACCTTTCTACATCGGCTGCATCGGGAAGTACGCCCGATGTAGTGTATGGCAGTACAACCTGGTATCCTTTATGGCCATCTAAAGGACTTGTTCAGCCACTTGACCAATATCTTGATATGACCGATGAAAAGTGGAATACCGATATAATGGACCAACTCAAGTGGAAAGGTAACTATTATGTTGCATACGGTCAGACACCGGAATATTTCTATATTTGTTATAATAAATCAAAATTTGAACTCGCCGGTGAAAAAACACCGCTTGAACACTGGCAAGACGGCACCTGGACGTGGACACAGTTTAAAAAGACCGCACTTAGTATGACCGATACCGATTCTAACGAATACGGATATGCGGGATGGAATCTTGTGGTGAATAAAAGTATTTATCCGCTTGTAAGCCTTGCTAACGACGGAAGACTGGTTTCACAGGCAACAAATTCTAAGGTTAAACGATGGTTTAGTGAAATAAACGATTTTATAAAATCGGGTGCTAAACGGACCGATAATTCCGACTCAAGTTTCCTTAATACCTTCCCTGCGGGTAAGGATGCGATGATACATATTTCTCCCGAAGAATACATAAGTATGAAAAATATGCTTGAGGTAACTGGCGGTGATGAGTTTGGAATTGCACCGAACTTTATATTTGACCCCAACGATGAAACCGAACCGCGTATGACATCTAATATCTACGGTTTTTCAATTTCGGCACAGTCAAAGAATCCCAAGGCGGCGGCAGCACTTATTGACCTTTACTATACTGTTTATAATAACATTCAAAAGGCAAGCGGTGATTTAGGTCTGTTCGGCAAATACCTTACCGACGATGAGTTCAAAGCAGTTGAGCAGGCAAATAAATCTACCCACCAGATAAACTATATAGTTGGAATTGGAAATGCGGCTAAACTTTTCGGCGAAAAGGTTGGCGATGTAGTGTATTCAACGACCAAAGAGGGTAGTGTTTCTGCACTTCTTGACAGTTACGACAGTGTCTTACAGGCCGAATTACAGGAATTCGCAGGTTCTGTGGGATAGGAGTAAGCGATGAAGAAGATAGTTAACAGAATAATTTCGTTATTGTTGTGCGCGGTAATGCTATTTTCTGTAACTGCGTGTTCGGGTACAGGGGATAAAACCCCCGCGCCCAAGGATGATATAGTCAGTAAGGTCGACAGGGCGCAGGATATAAAGTACAGTGAAGAGGACTCACTTGTCAATGCAAACGCAGTTGCCAAGAACATTAAGGAAAGCATTTTCCCGATGTTTTCAAATGATGTTGACTACAGCCGTGGCGGCGTAACATCCACAAACGAAGAATATGCCGATTATAAGGAATACATAAAAAACCGTCACGAATATGCGGATATGATTGACCACGATTCAGAGGTTTCGGCTGTAAGATTGGCACAACTCGGCGTGTTTGCAAAGGTGGAAAATTTTCAGCCTAACAGTTCAATGACGGTAGGCGGATTTTTAAAAGCACTTATGATGGTGTGCAAACAGGATATTAACGGTTCGACCTCTAATGCTAAACTTAAAAAATTTATTGACAGTACCAATTTCCTTGAAAAGGGGATAACGGTTGACTATTCAGCCACGCTTACAAATGAGCAACTTGCATACTTTTTGAGCCGCGCAACCGCCGACACAAAAAACTACAGGCAGTACGAATTGCTTCTTTCGGATTACGGTAAAATAGATAAAAACTACCGTGCGAGCGTTCTGAAGATGATAAAACTCGGGCTTGTTGAAGTTAAGAATTATGCCTTTAATCCTAAAGAATACGCAACCCGTGCCGCCATTGCAGACGGACTTTACCGTTTAATAAATACCGGCGCGCGTGTCATTCCTCCATATGACCTTGGTGACCTTTACAGCGAGGGTGAAAACGAATATCTTGTAAAAACCTCATACAAAACCAATGAGGCAGGTACGATGTTTGGTTTTTACTGTGCTTACAATCATCAGGCAAGGGTTTTTGAAAATTTTGGAAAGATAGCGATTGACCGCACCGGATTTAATAAGTGGGTAGGTATCGAAACAAGTGAGGGCGTTTATAAATGGCCGACTTTTGCTAACGATGCATCACCGCACAAGATGGGTCAGACCTCTATAATTTGTGTCGATATTTCGGCAAACCTTATTTGGAACCCACAGTTTCAGGCAAGTAATATTCCTGCTTTTTACAGTCAGGATATAACCAACACCCGTACACGTACTGCCGCAAAGCGATTCTTGTATAATTTTGTTCAACAGATGCTTTCGGTTCTTTACGGTGATGTGCTGCTTCTTATTGACTACGAAATTGACTGGCAGCAGGCTATTTATCAGAATACAGGCGGACTTAAAAGAGCGCAGATTTTTTCTGAATGGTTTGTTGAAGCGTGTGAGGTTGCGCGCGAGGCAGCAAAGGCATCGGGTGCCGCAGACCGCTTGAAGTTGGGTGTAAACTATAACAACATTACCAATGTTCATAAGCGTGGACCTGCCGCAAATCAGTGGATGCTTGATATGGCAGAGGTTGTGGATTATGTCACATTTGACTCGTATCAGTTTTATGATGATAAAACCGACCCGTCTTTTATGATTCAAAATATGCGGTATCTTATGAACAATTATTCGCTGGGCAAACCGGTTATGGTTGTGGAAAACGGACTTGGTTTAAATCAGGATAACCTGAATGAAATTGACAAGGTTACGGGGCTTACACAAACCGAACTCGGTAAAGGATACTGGCGAAACCTGTTTAGGGAGTACCGTTTCGCGCTTGAACGCGGTGATTTCCTCAATGCGAATTTCTCGGCATATCTTATTTGGTCATATGATTCAGGAAGAACGCAGTTGGCGGATGTGACCACCAATACACTGCATCCGTGGGGTGAGATTGTAAAGCGCGGAATAGATTTGATGTATAAGCAAAATCAGTTTAATCCGTCTTACATATCAAGTATCGAAGAAGCATCGGTTACACCTCCGACTATTTCGGTTACAAGCGGTACGGAATATGAAAAACTTACATATATCATTACCGACTATAAAACCGACGATGACGGTGCTGAACTTCGTGTAAGGCTGTCGGATAAGGGTACAGTATTTGTAACGGTAAACGGTGTAACAAATGTTGTCAGCGAAGCTGAGGTAGATACCCATATTCTTAACATAACCGACGGTGTACGCGATGGGCTTAATGTAATTGACATTTATTTCGGCGCAACAAAGGCACCTTCAAAAAGAACGGTTGAAAAGGTTCTTTTTAATTAAATACTTAAACCACGGCATAAAATGCCGTGGTTTTGCGCTGATAAAATATTCGATTGTAGGGGTTTTATGAATAAAAAATGCAATTATATCTGCCTTGACGGAAGATGGCAGTTGTTTTATGAGGAAAATTACAAGTGTGCTGAAAAAGCGCATTTGTTTACCGATATTGATTCGTTAAGGAATTCGAACTTTAAGAAAATTGATGCCGATGTACCAGGAAATTTTGAACTTGATTTAATGCGGGAAGGAATTATCGCTGACCTTTTTATGGGCAAAAATGTTCTTGCTGCGCGTAATCTGGAAAATCTTCATTTGTGGTATGCGACCGAGTTTGATGTGACAGATTCAGACGGTAAGTGGTTTTTCGGATTTGAGGGGATTGACACCTTTTCCGAAATTTACCTTAACGGTGAGAAAATTGCGTATACCGATAATATGCTTATTTCCCACGAAATTGAGGCTGCTGGTTTATGTGACGGTAAAAATGAACTTGTTGTGCACATATTACCGACCGTTATACAGGCACGAAAAAATATTATGGGTGCGAGTTCTTATGTATATCAGGCATATAATGCCGATTCGCTTTGCATACGTAAGGCACCGTATATGTTTGGTTGGGATATTATGCCGCGTATTGTTTCGGGCGGCATTTGGCGAAGTGTGTCGCTTTACCGAAAAAATGAAAACCGTATAGAGGATATATATCTTTCAACCGTTAAAGCGGATGAACAGTATGCTTCTCTGTATTTTTATTATCGTACCGCTATTTCACAGGATTTTTCAGACGGCTATTATATAAAAATCCGCGGCGTGTGTAAGGAACGTGTTTTTGAACAAAAAATTCAACTTTGGCATACCGAGGGCGCTTGCAATTTAACGGTGGAAAATCCGTACCTGTGGTGGCCTAAAGGTATGGGCGCACCTGAACTTTACACGGTACAGGTAGAATTGTGCCGTGACGGTGAAATTTGCGATAGCGAAACTCTGAATTTCGGTATAAGAACTGTAAATCTTGAAATGACCGATTTTATTGATGACGATGGAAATGGCGAGTTCTGTTTCTATGTAAACGGTCAAAAGATGTTTGTTCGCGGCACGAATTGGGTTCCGCTTGATGCTTTCCCGTCGCGTTCAAAATCACGGCTGAATACCGCGCTTGAACTTTTGGATGCAACCAACTGCAATATGGTGCGTTGTTGGGGTGGCAACGCCTACGAAGACCACGATTTTTTTGATTTTTGCGATAGCCACGGTATAGCAGTGTGGCAGGATTTTGCTATGGGGTGTGCCGCATATCCTCAAAATGAGGATTTTGCGCGTTCTATTAAAGCGGAGGCGGAAAGTATTGTTTGCAAACTCCGTAATCATACCTCCATATTCCTTTGGGCGGGTGATAATGAGGGCGATGAGGCGATCCAGTACTGGACGGCAATCAGCCAGAATCCCAACAACAACATACTGACACGTAAAGTATTGCCTGAAGTCATACGCAGTAACGATTTTTTGCGGGTGTATTTACCGTCTTCACCGTATTGCTCTGCGCGTGCTTACAAAGAGGAGAAACCAATACCTGAAAAGCATCTTTGGGGTCCGCGCCGTTATTTTAAGGATAAATACTACAGTGAGGCCGTTTGCAGATTTGTCAGTGAAACGGGATATCACGGGTGTCCGCACCCCGATTCGATAAAACAGTTTATAAGCAGTGATAAACTCTGGCCGTGGAGTGACAATGATGAATGGCTGACACACGCAACCTGTATGCAACCATATGTGGGAGCGCCTTATTCTTATAGAATTGAACTTATGGCAAATCAGGTCTGTGATTTGTTTGGCGAGAAGAAGGGTGCGCTTGAAGATTTTTGGATGGCAAGTCAAATAACACAGGCAGAAGCGGTAAAATATTTCATTGAAAAATTCAGGCTTTCAAAATGGGAAAAGCACACGGGAATTATATGGTGGAATCTGCTTGACGGATGGCCACAGTTTTCTGACGCGGTGGTTGACTATTATTACAGAAAGAAAATAGGGTATGAAGTAATAGTTAATTCACAGCATCCGGTTGCGCTTATGTTCCGCGAACCCGAAAACGGTATACTTAAACTGGCTGCCACTAATGATTCGCTTGAAGATGTATCCTTGACCTATCGTGTTTATAATTTGGAAACAGATTCGGTTTTAGCATCAGGGACAGCGGTTGCAAAGGCAAATTTAACGGTGGATATTGATGTTATAAAGTGCGACGAATCGAAAACCGCCTTTTACATTGTGGAGTGGGATATTGACGGCGAAACGCATAAAAATCATTATTTGTGTGGCAAGGCCCCTGTATCATATAGCATTTGTGTAGACGGTTATAAGAAAATGGGTTTAATATAAAACGAAAAACACTTCCCGACACCTAATGGTGTCGGGAAGTGTTTTAATCTTCATCAAGACTTTTTCTGTACGCGTTTGGTGATTTGCCGTACTTTTCTTTGAAGGTGCGCAAAAAATGCGCAAGTGATGTAAAACCAACACAAAAGCAAATAGTCGTTACAGATGAGTCTGTTGTAAGCAGCAGTCGTTGTGCCGCTTCCAGGCGAACGTCAATAATAAACCTTTTTATTGTTTTTCCAATTGCTTTATGGAATTTGCTGCTTATGTAGTTTGGGGTGTAACCGAACTTCTTTGAAATGATTTCAAGAGTAATGTTATTTTTATAGTTGTTTTGTATATATCGCGCTATCTTAAAGGAAACATCGTCTTGCTTTTTAGAACCAACCGCCATTGCGTTTATCAAAAATTCCGTTATTAAGCAGTTGAGAAGATTGCGTTCAAGTATAAGATTGTATTCTCTCTGAAGTTTATACTCCTCAATTAAAAGTTTGATATAGATATCTTTGGTATTATGGGAATACATACTGTTCGCACAAAATTGACGTAATTCAGGAGATATCCAATCAATATCGAAATTAATGGTAACAAGTTCGGTAGGTTCCGGATATTCAATACGGTGTAAATCCATAGGGGTTAAAAACACAATGCTGTTTGCGGTACACTCAACCGGTTCGCCGTTTATATAGTGGATACATCTGCCCGATACAATAAATTCTATTTCGTAAAAATCATGAAAATGCGCATGATAATTCTCTACTTTTTTTCGTTCGAAAATTGCAAGATGTGTATTATCTGCTTCGTTTTCAAGAAAATATCGGGTGTAATCTGCGTCTACCATAGAAAGTCCCCTTTATTGCATATAGAATCCGTTTGAAGATTCGTACTTATTATAACACTTTTTTTGTGTTATGAAAAATGTAAATTTTTACAACTATATCGGCATCCAAGCCTCTGTTTTAGAATCAAGTCGGAGGCCAAGCGGTCTT
>JAZREH010000077.1:0-5485 GCA_045660705.1 Acutalibacteraceae bacterium | reverse complement strand
GGGCAAGGGTACTGCCAAGTGCCTCGGTAAGTGAGGCGGCGCGAAGTATGGTGTTGTCGATATTGTTGTCCGAAAGCACCTTCATACTGTGTAGTGTTACGGTGCCGTCGGGGAAGATATCGCTTGATGAAAGAACGGCGGCGTTGGCAAGTTCAAGATTCTGTGCACCTGTTTTGCCCGCAATCATACAACCCTTTTTATTAAGTCGGTTTGCCGCCGAAAAACAGGGAAGTGTATCAATAAGGAAAAGGGTAGGACACGCGGCTATACAAAGCACCGAAGCGGCACAGTGGAAACCCGAAATGATTTCTCCAAAATAATATCCCGCCGCAAGACCGATGGCAAGCGCCAAGAATAACGCGCCGAAGAAAACGGTGGAAACTTTGCCCGAAAGACAGGAGCCAAATGTCGAATATTTCATATAATCGGCGACAAAGTCGGTTTTTTTGCCGACCGCGATAAGTGCATCACCCTCTACCGCGTTTTTCGCCATAGCAAAGGCGGTTGCGCGGTCGTCGATAAGTGTTATAGCATTTTTTTCGTTATTTCCCGTTATCTGTTTGAGGTTTGAGAGTAATGATGAAGTACTGAAGAAGACCGAAATGGCACGCGCAAATAACAGAAGTGATGAAAGCAGCAGAATTTCAAGGGTATCTTCTGCTTTGAATATTGCCACCGTTCCGAGCGCTAATGCACCCATAGCCTGAAGTGCCGAAAGCACATCGCTTTTGCAACTTTGTGTGAACAGACCCTTAAACATTAAAAATGCATCGAAATTTGTAGCGGTTGCAAGAAGTAACAGTCCAACGCATATTGATTGGCAAATGGGTGTGTTTGCAACAAAAACGCGCGAAAGCGGCGGTGCCATAAACAGAGCCAGAACAGCACAGCAAAAGCCTGTAAACACGGTGCGCAAAAAGGAACTTCGCTTTTTAATGGAAAGGGTGCGGATTATCTTTTTTGCATTGTCAGTACCGCTGTATTCCAGATCGGGGATAAAGGAATCAAACTCGGTTTCTTCAAGTTGCGTTTCGGTTGGCTGATTTGGAACATCGTGCGAAACCGAGGCGAGTTCACCCGTAATATCAAGCGGACGGGTGGTACTGCTGATGCTGATGCGCACATTTTCGTTGTCACCCGATTTTATGGGTGTGAACTTTATGGTCGCGGTGTTAGAGGTTGCCGCGGGGTCGGGCTTTTCCGAAACGCGGTTGTCAATATCCGAAATATCGGGAAGTTTGCGAGAAAGTTCTGCGTGTGTTAGCGACTGCGATGCAGGGAAAAGTTCCTCAAAAACAAACTGTGACGGGTCGCGCGATGCTGCCTCCGAAACCATTTTTTCAAACGCCTCGGTAGGCGCAGGTGTATTTTCAGCAGGCGACTGAACTTTTTCGTCTTCTTTGATATCGGCAACTTTTTCAGATTCCTTTTCGTCGTTACCGACGGTGATATCGGGTTTGTCCAAATTATCAACCGAAACATCGAATTTTGAGGAGAGTTTTTGCAAAAAATCATCGTTTTTGCGGCGGATGATTTCGGCAACACTTTCAAGTTCATAAATGGGGTCGGTATTCTGTGTTACATCGTTTCCGTCCTCATCGGTAGTATATGCACGCACGCGGTCAAGTATTGTGTGCTTTTCGGTGTCGGGGTTGCCTGTGTCCTGTTGCATTCGTTTTTTAAGCGATTGCAGAGGACTTTCACCCGAAGTGCTTTGAGGGTTTGCAGGTTTGTCCGCAGATAACACCTCGTCGGCGGTAAGTGCGTGATTGGGTACTGCATACTGCGGTTTGTTCTTGTTATATTCGTCGGTTTCCTGTTCGATAAGTGCAAAAAAGTTTTCGTTGTCGTCTTTTTTTCTGGAAAACAGACCCATTGCAATTAGTCCCCCTTTTGTATGTACTATTTATTGCGCTTGCGTACAACTTCGTACATAAGTACGCCTGCCGCAACCGAAGCATTAAGCGAATTGATTTTACCGAACATCGGCAGACTTATTATGCCGTCACATTTTTTTGCAACCAATGTTCCGATACCCTTGCCCTCGTTTCCGATGACGATGGCGCAGGGAATATCAAAGTCGGTAAGTGTATAATCGGTGCCGTCCATATCTGCACCAAATACCCATACACCCTCTTTTTTCAGTTGGTCAATGGTGTTAGGTATGTTGGTGACACGGGCAACCTTCATATATTCAAGCGCACCGCTTGCCGCTTTTGCAACGGTGGCATTGAGTGATGCCGAACGGCGCTTTGGAATAATTATTCCGTGAACACCGCAACATTCGGCAGTTCTTATTATAGCACCGAGGTTGTGCGGGTCTTCAAGTTCGTCGCAAATCATTATAAAAGGATTTTCGTTACGCTCTTTTGCGGTGGCAAGTATATCCTCAACTGTACTGTATTCCTGACTTGCAAGCATTACCGCAACACCCTGATGGTTGGCGCCGCCGCAGTAGTAATCGAGTTTTGCGGGGCTGATTTCCTTAATCAGAATCCCCTTTGCAGAACACTTTGCGATAATTGCCGAAACGGTGCCGCCCGTACTTCCGTGTGCAACAAGCAGGCGGTCAATTTCTCTGCCTCAACGCACCGCTTCAAGTACGGGATTGCGCCCGCATATAATATTATCACTTGTTTTATTTTCGTGAGTAATGTTTTCGTTTTCCATATGAAACCTCAAAAAAATTTATAAAAATCTATAAGTATTTATATTATATCATACATATGCAGAAATTTAAAGGGGAAAATAATAAAAAATAACAGAAAAGGTAAGTGAATATTCTATGAAAATTATTGAAACGGTTGGCTTTGAACTTATGGATTCGCGCGGCAATCCGACTGTCGGTGCGCGTGTGACGCTTGAAGACTTGAGTTGCGGATTTGCACTTGCCCCATCGGGAGCCTCGACAGGGGCGTTTGAGGCGCACGAACTTCGCGACGGCGACCCGCACCGTTACGGCGGGAAGGGTGTTTTAAAGGCGGTCGAGTCGGTAAACGGTGAAATTGCCAAGGCAATTTGCGGTATGGATGCAGACAATCAAAGTGCTATAGACGCAGTGATGATTGCCCTTGACGGCACTGAAAACAAAAAACGGCTTGGTGCTAATGCTATGCTTGCGGTGTCGCTTGCGGTGGCTTCGGCGGCGGCAAAGTCACACAAAATGCCGCTGTACCGTTGGCTTGGCGGCGGTAACGCGCGTATACTTCCGCGACCGATGATGAATATTTTAAACGGCGGTGCCCATGCGGCAAATAATATTGATATTCAGGAATTTATGATAATTCCGATGGCGTGCGAAAGTTTTGCCGAGGGTCTTCGTCAGTGCAGTGAAATTTATCACAGCCTTGGCAGTCTGCTTAAAAGTAAGGGTCTTGCTACTGCGGTAGGTGACGAGGGCGGCTTTGCACCAAACCTTGAAAGCGACGAGGCGGCGATTGAACTTATAATCGAGGCTGCCGCAAAGGTTGGCTACGGTACCGACAAGATAAAGATTGCGCTTGATGCCGCGTCAAGCGAATGGTATAAAGACGGTAAATATACTCTTCCGAAACGCTCTATCCAAATGACATCTGACCAACTCATAGAGCATTACGAAAATCTTATAGAAAAGTATCCTATTATTTCACTTGAGGACGGTCTTGCTGAGGAGGATTGGCAGGGTTGGCAGAAGATGACCGAAAGACTCGGCTCAAAACTGCAACTTGTGGGCGATGACCTTTTTGTTACCAATACGGTACGGCTTAAACGCGGTATTGATATGAGGGTTGCAAACTCAATACTTGTAAAGCCGAATCAGATTGGTACACTTTCCGAAACGATGGCGGTTGTGCGCCTTGCAAAGGAAAGCGGATATACCGCCGTTATTTCGCACCGTTCGGGTGAAACCGAGGACACGACCATTGCCGACCTTGCGGTTGCGCTGAATGCGGGGCAGATAAAGACGGGCGCGCCCTGCCGTACCGACCGTGTGGCAAAGTATAACCGACTGCTTGTTATTGAAAAAGAAATATCTATGTAAGAGAGTACCGCGGCAAATTTACCGCGGTGCTTTTTCATATTTTAAAATATTTTTTATACTGCCCTGTTTACGACATTTTTTGCGGTTTATGGGTGATATACTATTATTCGGTGATGGCTTTATGGTGGTATATGCCGATGTGCTTGTAGTACTTAATCTTATCGTGGATTATTTTTTGGTTTTGCTGACATCAAAACTTTTGCGGTCGGCAATTTCGGTCTGGCGGGCGTTGCTTTCGGGTGGTATCGGCGCACTTTCATCACTTTACATATTTTTACCGCAATCCTTTTGGCTTGTCGAATTTGCCGTCAGAATTATCATTTGCGCACTTATGACCCTTGCCGCTTTTGGCTTTAAGGGTGCAAAGAGTTTTTTTCGCGGTATGGCGGTGCTTTTTGGGGTCACGTTCGGGTATGCGGGGCTGATGATGGCGGTCTGGTATATAATCCGACCAAGCGGAATGGTAATCAACAATTCGGTGGTTTATTTTGATATATCGCCAACCGTTCTGATTGTGTCATCGGTCATAAGTTATCTTGTTATATCGGTTATACGGCGGTTTCTGTCGCGCACCACTCCTGATGCAAAGGTGTGCGAAATAACCGTGTATTCAGACCGCAAAGAATGTACCGTAAAAGCGATGATAGATACGGGCAATTCTATAGAAGATATAATGGGCGGAAAGGATGTTATAATAGCCGATAAAAGCGTGGTGAATACGCTTTTTGGCGAAGATGAGAACGGTGCGCAAAGCCGATACAGGCTTTTGCCGTGCAGCACCGTTTCGGGCGGCGGTATGCTTGAGGGGTACCGCTGTGACCGAGCACAACTTACTCTTGACGGAAGAAAAATACGGCTGGATAGCCCCGTAATCGCGATATCAAAAACCCGTCTTCCAAGTGAAACCCCTGCAATAATAAATCCGAAGGTGTTAGAATGAAAAGTGTAATACATACGGTCGGCAAATGGGGATTGGCGACCATGATAAACCGCCTTTTACAGGCGCTCGGTCTTGTAAGACCGACATACTATATAAACGGTCCCGAAACACTCCCCGAACCGCTTACCGCAGAGGAGGAACAGCAACTTCTGTCGGTTCAGAGTAAGGCTTCGCGGGAGAAACTGATTGTGCATAATTTAAGGCTTGTGGTCTATATCGCGCGCAAGTTCGATTCGGCGGCGGCAGGTCTTGAAGACCTTATATCCATCGGTACGATAGGTCTTATAAAGGCGGTCAATACATTTTGCCCCGAACGCAATATAAAACTCGCTACATATGCGTCGCGCTGTATCGAAAACGAGATACTTATGCATCTCCGCAAATGTTCGTCGCTTAAAAACGAGGTATCGATTGACGAGCCGCTTAGCACCGATTGGGACGGTAATGAACTGCTGTTGTCGGATGTGCTGGGCTCTGACGGTGACGAAATAGGTCGCGGGATAGAGCAGGAGGACGAAAACTTC
>JAZREH010000076.1:0-13652 GCA_045660705.1 Acutalibacteraceae bacterium | reverse complement strand
TGATTTTTTCAAAGGGTAAAAATATTCTTACAAGTTTTTCCAGTTCATAGTCAAACCTGTGTCCTATGTTACAAAGTTTCATATCATCTCAAATAAGGGTTCACACGCTTTTCGCGTTCTATTGTCGTGTCGGGTCCGTGTCCCGAATATACCTTTGTATCACCGTCAAACATTTGGGTAAGGCTGTTTATACTTTCGATGAGTGCATTATAGTCGCCGCCGAAAAAGTCGGTGCGACCCACCGTTCCTGCAAACAGGGTATCTCCTGTAAAAAGGCTGTCACCCACGGCATAACACATCGAGCCGACGGTGTGACCCGCCGTTAGAATTGCCCGAAAGTCAAGGTCGCCGACACTGAATTTCTCGCCGTCTGTCAGTGTAATATCAACCTCAAACGGCGTATGGTCGCCGCCGAACATATCAGAAAGGCTTACCCTTGTGTCGGTTGTACCAAACGCGTCCTTTTCACCTATCGCAATTTTGACACCCGTCTTCTCACGAAGAATATCGGCGCCGCATATATGGTCAAGGTGGCAGTGTGTGAGCAGTATAAGCCGCTCTTTATCGGCGTTTGTTTCAAGGAATGCGCACACCTCGTCACTAAACTCGGCAGGGTCGATAACCACCGCCGCGTGCGGACTTTCAATCATATGACAGTTTGAACAGAAAGCGCCGCCCAAAACCGTAGTTTTAACCGTCATTTACTTTCACCCTTTTTCCAAGTATCGGTATCAAGAATTATAGTAACGGGTCCGTCGTTAGTAAGCGAAACTTTCATATCGGCACCGAAGATTCCGCGACCGATATGTGAAATTCCCGCCTTTTCAAGTTCACTGCAGTAAAGTTCATAGTACTGCTTTGCCTTTACCGGCTCCATCGCGTGGATAAACGACGGGCGGTTGCCCTTTTTTGTATCGGCACAAAGCGTGAACTGCGAAATTACAAGCGCCTCGCCCCCGATATCGGTGACCGACAGGTTCATTTTATCGTTTTGGTCGCAAAACACCCTTAAATTTGCCGTTTTAGCGGCAAGCAGTTGTGCCTCGGCAGGGGTGTCGTTTTCGTTAACGCCAAGCAGTATCATATAGCCTTTGCCGCAACTGCCGACCACCTTTGAATCGACCTGTACCTCGGCGTTTGTAACCCTTTGTATAACAGCCCTCATTGATTTATCCTTTCCACATTAAAGACACCCGAAAGTTTTTCAAGCCTTGTAATTATACTGCGCAAATGCTCAACACTTTCGGCACTGACCGTCAGCGTAGTAATACTGTTTCCACCCTTGACCTGACGGGCGTTTACCGAATGTACCGCCACGCGCATATTCTGTACGGCGGTCATAATCTCGACAAGCAGACCCTCACGGTCAATCGCAGAAACCTGAAGTGTAGATATAAAGCTATCGGTATGCACATTATCCCAGTGCGCGGATATCCAACGGTCGGGCTCTGCCGCGCGGGAAATGTCGTGCGGCACATTATTACAGTCGCGTTTGTGAATCGAAACACCGTGACCGCGGGTAATAAATCCGATTATTTCGTCACCGGGAAGCGGTGCACAACACTTTGAAAGTTTAACAAGGCAGTTATCAATCCCCTCGACAACAACACCCTCTGACGAGTGGGTGCGGTGGGGTCTGATTTCAACAAGTTCGGGCATTTTGCCGCTGTTTTGCCGTTTATTATACTCGTCCCGAAGTCTTGGCATAACCTTTGTCATTGCAAGACCGCCATAGCCGAGCGCCGCGAAAAATTCCTCCGAATCGCTGATTTTAAGTTTCTTTAAAAGGTCGTCGAGTATTCCGCCAAACTCCGCATCGGTAAAACTTATACCGTTGCGTTTAAGTTCCCTCTCAAGTTCAAGTTTGCCCGCCGCAATATTTTCGGTCCTGCGTTCCTTTTTAAACCACGAACGAATCTTGGCTTTTGCCTGATTGGTAACCGCAATATTAAGCCAGTCGCGGGCGGGACCGTGACCCTTTTGGTTGGTGGTGAGAATTTCAATAACCTCACCTGTCTTTACCTCGTGGTTAATAGGCGCAATCTTTCCGTCGACCTTGGCACCCACCATTCGTATGCCGACCTGCGAGTGTATTGCAAAGGCAAAGTCCACCACCGTAGACCCGACAGGCAGATTGATAACATCACCGCGTGGGGTTACGGCAAAGACATCCTCCTGCGACAAATCGACCTTGATACTGCGGACAAGTTCCGATGCATCACCCGTCGAATCCTGATTTTCAAGTATCTGCCGTATCCACTCAAGACGGTCGTCCATCTTGCCGCTATTGTCGGTTATTCCCTCTTTGTACTTCCAGTGCGCCGCAATACCAAACTCGGCAGTGTGGTGCATTTCAAAGGTTCTTATCTGAATCTCGAACGGGATGCCCTCGCGGCTGATAACGGTGGTATGAAGCGACTGATACATATTGGGTTTCGGGGTCGAAATATAGTCCTTAAACCTGTTTGGAATAGGTCTGAACATATCGTGCATTATACCGAGTATATTATAGCAGTCCGCCACCGTATCGGTGATGATACGGATAGCGTAAACATCGTATATTTCGTCAAAATCCTTGCCCTGAAGATACATTTTGCGGTAGATTCCGTGTATCGACTTGACACGCCCCTGAAACGCCATCTGCACGCCCGTCATTTCCTCTTTAAGGCGCACCTCAATTCGGCTTTTTATATCTTCAAGTATCTGTTCGCGGAAGTTACTTCTGACCTTTAAAAGTTCCTCGATTTCGGCATAGGCAATGGGGTCAAGATGCTTTATGGCAAGGTCCTCAAGTTCCTCCTTTACAGGACGGATACCGAGTCTGTGCGCAATCGGTGCGTACACCTCGAGCGTTTCAAGGGATTTATCCCTCTGCTTCTGGTCAGGAATAGCATCAATAGTACGCATATTATGAAGTCGGTCGGCAAGTTTAATAATGATAACCCTTATATCCTGACCCATTGCAATGAGCATTTTTCTTAAACTTTCCGCCTGTTGCTGTTCCTTTGAGGTAAAGGAAAGCCGAGTAATTTTGGTAACACCGTCAACAAGCAAAGCGACCTCGTCACCGAACATCTTTTTTATATCGTCAATGGTGGCATCGGTATCCTCAACCACATCGTGTAAAAGTGCCGCCGCAACCGACTGACTGTCCATACCAAGCGTTACGATTATTTTCGCAACATTATACGGGTGGATATAGTACGATTCATTGGTCCAGCGCTTTTGACCCTCGTGACTTTTAACGCAAAGTTCAAATGCGCGTTTTATAAGGTCGATATCGTATTTTCCGCCCTGCGCCTGCATCGTCGCAACAAGGTCGTTATAATCGCGTAGTTCTTCAGGTCTCACTGTTTTTCCACCCTTTCATAAAGATTTTTATAAATCAGGGAACACATAATATCGGTTCGTTTAGCGCCCTGTACCGCCGACAAACAGCCGTCGGTCTGCTCAATAAACCCAAGTTCGCACAGTACATCAATCGCAATTTGGGTCTTTGCAAGCCCTAAATCACCCAAAAACAGGTGCTTTATGCGTTCCGCCTGTATTCTGCCTCTGATTACGGTCTTGTACACCGCGCCGACCTCCTCCCTTGTCGGGAAAAGTTCGTTTGCCCGTGTGTCGGCACCCGATTTATAGTCGTCATACGCCGCAATCTGCTCGAAAAGCCGCGCATCGTCGATGTCCGACATTCTGATATCCTTTATCTGTATCGTCAGCGTTTCCTCACCGCGGTATGAATCGGTTTCAAGCACCGCCGCAAGGTCAAGCATATCGCCCGTTTCAAAACAGAATCGTTCGGGTGTCATACCAAAGTACAGCGCCTGAAAAAAATTCTGACCCCGCGAAAACAGAAGTTTAAGGTGCTTTCCGCCGCCGATAGCGGTGATTTTTTCAAGTTTTGCCCCGAAAATTCCGAAAATCGGTGCAGGGTTTCCAAAACCGAAAGGCTCAAGTTGCTTTATAGCGTGTACCATATCAACCGACAGCCCCGCGGGATTAAGCCGTAAATCAAGCGACAGTTCGGGAGTCGCAAACTCCTGTGTCAGGGCGTATTCGTTTATACTGCGCCTGAAATCTTCGATTTTTTCGGGGTCAAGGCTAATACCCGCGGCAAGTTCGTGACCGCCGAAACGCGAAAGGTCGCCCGCACACGCCGAAAGTGCCTTGTGCAGATGAAATCCCTTTATACTGCGCCCCGAACCGTGCGCCTCGCCGTCCTTTACCGAGATAACTATGGCGGGTTTTCCGTACCGTTCACAGATTCGTGATGCCACGATTCCAACCGTACCCATATGCCAGTTTTCACCGCATACCACGATAACCCTGTCGTGTTTAAGCCTGTTTTCTATAATGGTCTGCGCCTGCTCGTAAATAGTTTTTTCGTTTTCTCTGCGGCGCGAATTTTCCTCATCAAGCGTGCCCGCGATGTCAAGCGCCTCTTTCACATCGGTAGACAAAAGCAGTTTAAGTGCCCGCGATGCATCACCCATTCTGCCCGCCGCGTTTATGCGCGGAGCAATGCCGAACGCCACCCTGCCCGCGTTAATTGTGTTGCGGTCAAGCGCGGCTATATTCATAAGTGCCTGAAGTCCCACACTCGGTGCCGAGCGCAACTTTTTAATACCCTCTTTTACTATCGAACGGTTTTCGTTGATAAGCGGCATAACATCAGCAACCGTAGCAACACAAAGCAAATCCGCATATCGCGGTAAAAGTTGTTCGGGCTCGCTGTCGTCAATAACGCACACAAGTTTGAACGCCACCTCGGCGCCGCATATCTCACGAAAGCCTACCGCACTGCCAACAATGTGCGGGTCAACAACCGCCGCCGCATCGGGCAAAACCTCGGGCGGCAGATGGTGGTCGGTAATAACGGTTGTAATACCAAGGTCGTTTGCGTGTGCAATCTCGTCAACACAGGCGATTCCGTTGTCAACCGTAACAATAAGACCGACACCCATACCGTGAAGTTTGTCAACCGCGTTTGAGTTCATTCCGTAACCCTCGCCCTCGCGGTCGGGGATATATGTAACGGTACGCGCCCCGCGCGAGGTAAGATAATCGGTCAGAATTGCGCTGGCAACCACTCCGTCACAGTCGTAGTCACCGAAAACCGCAATCAGTACATCCTCGTCTATGGCGCGGTTTATGATTTCCGCCGCTTTTTCTATGTCGGGAAGTTCGCGCGGCTCACACAAAAGCGGCTCATCACATAATAACTGTTCAAGTTCCGATGCATCCGAAATCCCGCGCCCACAGGCAATAAGAGCCGCAAACGGGTCAACATCACATTCCTGCGCCATCACCTTGGCAAGTTCGCGGTCGGGATGCCCGACAGTCCACCTTTTAAACGCCACACAACTTCCCTCCTTTTCATACAGATATATTACTCCATAATAATGTAATGATACCACAAAACCGTCACTTTTTCAATGTTTTTATTGATACGCTGATATTTGTGTTCCATATTGTATTTTTGTAGGGACAAGCGTCCTCGACTGTCCGTAAAGAATAAATAATAAATTCAATGTGTCCCCTAACTGCAAAAGGTGTGGTTGCCGATAACGGTTATAACAGGTCGGCTGAAAATCCATTTGCTTGTCGCGGTGGCAGGGTTGTAATAATATATCGCGCCGCCGCTTGGGTCAAGCCCGTTAAGTGCATCACGCGCCGCGCGGTAGGAACTGTCCGAAACATTTTCATAAAACTGCCCGTCGTAAAGACAGGAAAACGCACCGCGCTGATACACCACCCCCGAAAGCGTGTCGGGAAACGACGGATGCTCGATTCTGTTCATAATAACGCCGCCCACCGCCACCTGACCGAGGTAACTTTCCCCGCGCGCCTCGGCAGAAATTATCCGCGCCAAAAGTTCAAAGTCCGCCGATGAATACCCGCCGTAGGAATTGTCGCCGCCAATCCCTAAAGCATCAAGGGTCTGCTTTCCTGCCACACCGTCAACCTGAAGTCCGTTGTCGCGCTGAAACTGGGTGACCGCATTTTTGGTTGCGGTGCCGTAAATCCCGTCGATGTTTCCAAAATAATAACCCCAGTCTTTGAGCACGCGCTGAATTTCGGTAACCTCGCCGCCCATCGACCCGATTTTAGAAATACACAGGCTCGGCATAGAGATACAAATACAAAAAACCGTTATAACCGCCACGATTTTTACAAATTTTTTCATTCAGAAAACACTCCATTCGGGGTTATTTTTCCCCCGAATTTTGAAAAAATTCAGCACTTTTTGAACGCAAAAAAATGCGCACTTCGCATTTTAAAACGAATTGCGCAAAATTATTATTTTGGCTTAAAGGCCAGTTAGGAGAATTTGAGATGAAAAAACTTTTATCCATTGTTTTGGCACTTTCACTCTGCCTGACAGCAATGATGGGCTGTTTCGTAGTAAGTGCTGAGACCGTTGCTACTGACGCAACAATCACTGTTGGCAATGTTACAACCAACCCCGGAAAAGATGTTGCTATCACTGTTACAGGCGCAAACTTTACTGATGTTTGTGCGGCTGAACTTAAAATCACACTTCCCGATGAACTTACACTTGTTTCGATTTACAACGGCGAAACCAAACTTGACGAAATCGGCGAAGACGATGGTGACTACAAGAAAGACGGTCAGACCATCACAACTATTGAAATTTACAACTTTACTGATGAAGTTGCAACAACCACTTTCGCACTTACCATCAACGCAAAAGTTGCTGATAATGCTGAATGCAAAGACTACACCGTTGATGCTGAAATCGCAGGTGCAAACCTTGACGAAAAGTGGCTCGGCATAACCGTTACCGACGGTATCGTTACTGTTGAGGAAGAGGTTACTGTTTGCCCGCATAATTATGTTGGCGTAGTTACAACTCAACCTACCAAAGATGCTCTTGGTGTAAAAACATATACTTGTGATGCTTGTGGTGATTCGTACACCGAGGAGATTGCAAAGCCTACTGCACTTACAGGTAACGTATTCGGATTCGACCTCTTTTTTGAAGAAGCTGTTAACACAAGAATACGTGTAAATCTTGGTGCGAACGCAAACGGTCTTTACACTTTGGGTTACGACGATTACTTTGTTGTTGTTGACTACAAAAAGTATGTTACCGGCTACGCACTCGAAGATAGACAAGAAACTTACATCGCTTCTATGCGCACCGAATCTTTGAGCAACGGTGACTTATTACATACTTTTGAGTTCAAAGAAATGACCCTTTATCAACTTAAAATGGGTTATACCGTTACTGCCTATGCCTTAAAAGACGGCGTTGTTACCGCTTATTACACAACCGACACAAGCATACAGGCACAGGCTATAGCACAGCTTGTTAAGTTCCCCAATGATGCTGCACTTCATAAGGCTTTGGCAGACATGATGAAGTATGGCGCTGAGGTTCAAAGGTTCTTTGCTGCCGCCAACCCCGGAACTGCCATTGTTGATGCTGAACTTCCCACCGATGGTTTTGATGCGTACATCGGCTCTGCAAGTGATTACTCCGAACTTCCCGATTCTTACAATATGACAAAACTTAACAGTTATCCTAACGGCACAAGTTCTGTAATGGGCGCAGGCGATGTTAAGATCGACACCTCAAACTTGGTTTCTTTCAGATTCTTGATTCCAAACGATTATGATGCCAATGCAATGCGTGCTGAGATATACTATACAAACGGCTACGGCAAACCCGTGACTGATGCTGCTGCTTCAATCGGTGCACTTGAGGTCGTTGGTTCTAACGCCACTGCGAAGGCATATAATCATATTTTTGGTAAATTGGCCCTCTACGATTTGGACAAAACAATTACCGTTGACATTTATAACGCTGAAGGCAATGTTGAGTGCAAGTTCGAGTATTCTGTTGGCAATTATATAGCCGGCAAAATCACCGCTACTGGTTATGTAGATCTTATGTCGACAATGGTCCTCTTCTCAAGATCTATTGCCGCAAAACTCGGCACAAATTAATCTGTTTATTGTTTCTATTATTAATCAAAGAGGTGACATATTGTGAAAGCAGAACTCACCATCGTAAAATTCGATGTTGCTGACGTTATTACCACTTCTGGCGGTATTGCAAGTTGCTCTATCCCTGGTCAGACTGTTGAATGTGGTATGGACTTCTAATGAATTTTGTACATTTTTAAAGGGAAAGCGGTTGCTCCGCTTTCCCTTTATCTTTTAAACAAAAGGAACTGGTTATATTTTATGGAAACTATTTTTGAAACCTCAAATATCGCAAGTTTATTTTTGCAAGAGCAAACTTGCAACTATGAAACACAATATAGACTAATGTCTTTCTGTTTGCTAAAAAAAGTTGATAATCAAACTTTACTTTTCAACAATCTCACAAAAAAACTCATCATTCTTACACCTGACGAAAAGGAGGCTTTAAACAAACTCCCCTGCAAATATAATGCATCATTGGATTTTTTTGTCAAAGATTGGTTTGTTGTTCCCGTAGATAACGACGACTTTAAACTTGCCGATCAATTATATGAACTATCAAAACTTTACGAAAAAAGTTCCCGCATTAACAACTTTGTCGTTTTAACTACAACTGATTGCAACGCAAGATGCTATTATTGCTACGAACACGGCGTAACAAAAAACAATATGGATTTTAAAACGGCAAATGATGTTGCAGATTATATTATAAAAAAATCAGAGGGTAAACAACTTTCTATTAAATGGTTTGGCGGCGAACCCCTTTACAATTCAGAGGCAATCGATATTATATGCAATAAATTAAACAACAATAATATCCCATTTAAAAGCCGCATGACAACCAACGGTTATTTATTCGACGATAAACTAATTGAAAGGGCAGTTGACATATGGCATTTAAATAATGTTCAAATTACCCTTGATGGTCCTGAAAACACATACAATAGGATTAAAAATTATATTTATAAGGATTCTATTAGTCCGTTCAAAAAAGTTACGGATAATATTGAAAAACTATTATCCGCTAATATTAAAATAGAAATTCGTATGAATATTTCAGACAGCAATAGGGATGACATTTACAATCTTATTGACTTTCTTTCAACGCGATATCCCGACAAAAACAATTTGTTTTTGTATGCAGCAAATTTGTTTGACTTAAACGAATCAAGGACATCCGAAGATAACTTGCGTCTGAATAATGAATGGATAAAAATTTGCGACTATATTGACCAACACGGATTTTCCAGTCATAAAATCTTATCACGCCTTTTTACTCTTGATAGAGGTTGTATGGCGCAAAACAAAAAATCTGTTGTAATTTCACCCAAAGGTTTACTTGGAAAATGTGAACATTTTTCAGAGGGTGATATGATGTTCGGCAGCATTTATTCAGATGAAATAAATCAATCAGCTATCGATTATTGGCACAAGTACACATTATTAGATGCTTGCAAAAATTGTATTGCATATCCTAATTGCGGTGGTAAATCCAATTGCCCGAATTTAAGCAGAGAATGTGAAAATGCTGAAAAGCAAGTTAAAATATATAATATTGAGCGCAACTTAACTGAAGAATATTATCGTTATAAAAACACAAAGACAGTTCCGTAAACGCGGAACTGTCTTTGTGCAAAAATTTGTTCTCGTAGAGGGGGTGGCGCCCCGACAACCCGAAAATTTTCGCTTTTTATTTTCGTATTACGGTTTGCAAGTCGCCGTTTTCTTTTTTAGAATATGTAACAACACACATTTCCTGTTTTAAACTGTCAAAGTCTGCAACCTGTTCAAGCGCCTGCGGTGAGTGATTGCATATTATAGTTTGGGTTTTTGCTTCGTCGTTATTTACGGTAAATTTTGCAACCGCAATCGTATAAATTTCCTTAATTATTGGGTAATGTTTGTCGTCCGTAAACCTTTGTGCAAACCTGTCGTTTTTCAGTATTTCACCAAACACCTGCATATCAGTGTCGGAAGTCCACGCCTTTAAAGTATCGGCATTATCCTGTACGAAATCATAATACATCTGAATACAGTTGCCTTTTTCGTATTTGCTATAAAAATAATAATATGCCGATTTAAGGAAATAGAACACCCGAATGAAAAACGAAAAAAACTGTAACTTCGTGCGCAACTCGGTTTTATATTCATTAAAATGCCAAAACAGATTCGGGTGTGCCTTTATCAAATCGGCACATTCCGCCACACCGTAATCTCCTGTAATGTCGGAAAATTTTTCAGCCGCTGTAAGTTCGCTAAAATACCTTTTTGACATTTCGGTACCCGGTAAAAAAGTGCACAGGTGGGTTTGCACCTTGATTTTGGGGATAGCAATTACCCGCGCTATTAAATCAAGAGTCAGTGAAACATCTTCCTCTGTTTCTTCGGGGAAACCGTAAATAAATGAGGTCATAACCTCAATGTTTTTTGACTTTATGTAATTTAATTTTTCAATTACACCGTCAAGTTTCAGATTTTTGTTAACCAACTTTTGCATACGCGGTGAGCCGGTTTCAATGCCGATGTATATTCGCTTTAACCCCGAATCAACCATAATATCAATAAGTTCATTATCAATACAGTCGATACGGGCACTGCATCGCCATTTGATTTTGTAATCAAACTGCTTTATCAGTCGGCAGGTTTCAACAACCTGTTTACGGTTCATTGTAAACATATCGTGCTCAAATGCGAAATATGTAGCGCCGTACTTATTATGATAAAAACTAATTTCGTGCGCAATCTGTTGTGGACTTTTAAGACGGTATCGCTGACCCCAAAAACTTTTTGTACTGCAATAGGTACAACCGAACGGGCAACCGCGACCAACATCAATGGGGAAATCTTCGTTTTCCTCAACAGGGAACTCATAAGGCAACACCGAATAGTCAACAAGCGGTAATGCATCTAAATCTTCTATCATTGGCGGGCGCGGGTTTACAAAGACCGTACCCTCTTTACGGTATACAAGTCCTGCAACCGAAAGGTCGGGTTCACCTTTCAAAATCGACGAAAACAGAGGATAAACAGTGTTTTCCCCCTCGCCGCAACATACAAAGTCAACATACGGTATTTCTTCAATGGTGGTCTTTGCAGTAATATCTGCTTGCGGACCGCCAAAAACGATATAACAGTTGATTTTTTCTTTCACGCGCTCGGCAATTTTCAGCATTATATGATAGCAGTCACAACGGGTATAAAATGAAACAATTTTCGGTGCGGCGTTGCATATTTCTGCGGTGATACCGTCGATAAACCCGTCAAAGGTTTCGGACTGACCCACACGGTAAAACTGCAATATTTCGCTGTCAATTCCGTTGTTGCGCAAAATGGTCGATAACAAAAGCGTTCCGACCGATTCGTTAATTATGCCTTTTTTGTCGTTCGGCGTGATAAATAATACATCTGACATTGTTACAACTCTTTTCGATATTAAAATGCATTTTACCCGATTGAAATAACCTTTATATCGAATTTCCCATTTTCTTTTTTAAGCAAGATTTCGGTTGTTTTATCGGTGCATTGTTCCAACGGTAATTTCATTTGATGTTCAATATAATTAAACGCATACTTTTTCTGAATCGACATATCGGTTTTTGATTTGGCAACGGTTTGCAAATCAAAATCATACTGAATAATTGCACAAATGCGTTTGTAAAGATTTTCGTCAAACCCTTTGAATGTGTTTGTGAGCATCTGTACGGGATTTTCTTTTATCATATTTTTCAGTGCCGCCATATCGCCGCTGAAAATATCAATATTGTTATTATAAAAATCCTTGTAAAATTTAAGGTTGTCACCCTTATAATACGGGCGTACAAATTTTAGTGAATTTGGGAAACTGCGATATAAATGTGCCAAATAAATTAAAAATTGGTAGTTGTTTCGTACAGCGGTATTTAAGTGGTAAAAATGGGGGAAGATTTCTTTGTTCGCCTTTATGGTTTCAAGTTCTTCGGCATATCCGAAAACATCGCGTGTAAGCACCTTGATTTTGGGTTCTAAAACCAAGTCACCAAAATATTTATTGGTTATTTCAGTATTGGGGTTAAAGCGGCAATAACTCATTGTGCTTTGCTTAACCCCCATATCAAGAACATCATAAAACAATTCAAGTGTCTGATTCAAATCTTCTTCGGTTTCTTCGGGGAATCCGTACATAAAGAATAAGCCAACCGATATATTTTGTTTTATTAAAAACTCAACCATTTTTCTAACCTTTTCAAGGTTAAGGTTTTTATTTGTTATTCTTTGCATTCGCGGTGAGCCTGTTTCAATACCAAGTTCGATATCTGTTAAACCTGATTTTTTCATTTTAAGCACTAGTTCCTCAGATATGCAATCAATTCGTGCGGAACACCGCCAAGTTATGTCTAAATTGTTCTCAATAATACAATCACAAACATCCGATACCAATTGCCGATTAGTAGTAAATGCGTCGTGCGAAAACCAAAAACTCTTTATACCGAAATTTTGATTATAATATTTAATATCCTCAACAATTCTCTGCGGCGATTTTAAACGGTAGGTCCTTTTCCAAAACAGGCTTGTGCAACAAAAAGTGCAACTGTACGGGCATCCTCTGCCTGCATCAATTGGCATAAAATAGTTGTCACTTTCAAGTTCGGCTTCGTCGACAGTATAAAGTCTTTCGTCCCAATGGGGTAAGGCGTTTAAATCACTTAGTCCGATTTCATTGTGATTAAATTTAATCTCGCCGTCTTCACGATAGTATGTCCCTGCGACGGTTGCGACATCACTGCGGTTTCCGTTAACGATAGCGTCAAAAAACGGAACAACGGTGTTTTCGCCCTCCCCCGTGGAAATATAATCCACAAAGGGCATCGCGCGCATTGTTGCGTACGCCGTTGCCGAGGATTGCGGACCGCCCATAACCGTAATGATTTCGGGATTTTTTTCTTTGATATGTTGTGCAATCCGTAATGATATATGATAAAAAGGCCAAAGTGTATAAAATGACACACATTTTGGATTTATGGATAATATTCTATCTGTAATATTTTCAATAAACTTGTAATAATCTCCACGGTTGTTTTCGATATCACAAAACCGCAAAATCTTTGTATCAAACCCCGCGTCAAGTAGTTTTGTTGCAAGAATCATTGTTCCATTTATCTGTGAACGAAGTTCGTTTGATTCGGTTGTGTTTATAAATAGTATGTCGGTCATTCCTACACCTCTGTTTTATAACATGAAAAACCGCCCCACCTTAAAAGTGAGGCGGTTTTCGCCATAAGTAATACCTCAAAAATTAGAGGATATCAGTATCGTTCGGTCCAAGCTCGCCAGATGTAGTGATAACATCAGCAACGTCGAACTTTACAACTTCGATTTCAAGTTTCATCAAATTTCACCTCATAGTATAAGAATAAATTAAAATTATTATACTCTTGTAGACAAATAGGTGTGAGAAGCCTTAACAAACTTAGAAACAGATTTATAGAAATCTGCTTTTGCTGCATTGCCTACACCTCTTGCACAATAACTGATAACGCTATCTTCGCCAGCAGCAACCATTGTTGTACCATTGTAAACTTCAACACGAACCATTTGGAAACCATCAGCAACATTTAATGTGTTGACAACTACTTTCTTCGCCGAGGAAGTATAGTCTTCAAATTTAGAACCATCAATGTTGTATTCTTGTTTGTTTCCTTGCCAATCTTCGTATATAACTT
>JAZREH010000075.1:0-1172 GCA_045660705.1 Acutalibacteraceae bacterium | reverse complement strand
ATGGTTGACCTTGCATCAAAGGTAATGACGGGCAGTTCGCTTGCAGAACTTGGTTTCGGCACAGGTCTTTATAAGACACCGCCTTACTTTACGGTAAAAGTGCCGGTATTCTCGTTTGAAAAGTTAACCGATGTTAACTCCTACCTCGGTCCTGAAATGAAGTCTACGGGTGAGGTGCTTGGTATCGGTAAAACGCTTGAGGAGGCACTATTTAAGGGTCTTACCTCTGCTGGTATGATGCTTAAATCATCTATTGACAATAAGGATGTCGGCATATTTATAAGCGTCGGTCAACACGACCGTCTTGAGGTTATTTCGCTTGCCAAGAAACTTGACGATTTGGGCTTTAAGATTTTTGCCACACCAAAAACGGGCGAGGCTATAAGCAGCCTTGGTATTGATGTTACCACAGTTGACAGTATTTCCAACCGCGAAAAGGCGTTTGAACTGCTTGAAAGCGGAAAAATAAGTTACATTGTTTATACGGGCGCATTGCTTGACTCAAAAATTGACGATTATATTGCACTGCACCGCCGCGCACTGCAACTTTCGATTCCGTGCCTTACTTCGCTTGATACGGCAAATGCGCTTGCTGATATTATCGCAAGCCGCTATACCGAAAGCAATACCGAACTTGTCAACATCAACGACCTTAGAAGTGAGCGTAGAAAACTCAAGTTCTCAAAGATGCAGGCAACGGGCGACGATTATATCTTTATTGAGAATTTCGATGGCTCGATAACCTGTCCCGAATCGCTTTGTATCAGCCTTTGCGACCGTCATAAGGGAATCGGCGGCTACGGTATCGTGCTGATTGAAAAGTCTGATGTTGCCGATGCAAAAATGCGTATCTTCAACCGCGACGGCTCTGAGGGTATGATGGCGGGTAACTGCATACGCTGTGCCGCAAAGTATCTTTACGATAACGGTATTGCTAAAAAGGATGAGATTGATATCGAAACCGCAAGCGGTATAAGACACCTCAAACTTTACACAAGTAATGACCGCGTAACCCTTGCATCGGTAAGTATGGGCAAGGCAACCTTTGATGTCGAGGCACTGCCCGCCGTATTCGATACCGATACCTGCATAAATAAACCCGTAACGGTAGGGGACAAGCAGTACAATATCACCTGTGTTGGTATGGGTAACCCGCACTGTGTTGTTTTCTG
>JAZREH010000074.1:0-10428 GCA_045660705.1 Acutalibacteraceae bacterium | reverse complement strand
GGACAGTCGCATTGGAATTGATGACGGAGATTTCACCATATCATCAAGTTGATACGACAGAACATCCATAATACCCGCGGTAGTTCCCTTCCCGCCTGATATTTCCTTTAAATCCTCACGAAGTTTTTTAAGAATTGCGGAATTTCTTTCGAAGGTTTCAAGCATATCAGGAACCGAATTCTGCAAATTGTAATCGCGATACTGATCGGGTGATGCGCCCGTTATCATATTTATCCTTTGATAAATAATATTAAGTTCGTAAACGATATCATCTATCGCCGAAATAACATTCTGAACTTCACCGAGCACCGCTTCAAGACGAATAGTGTGTTCACCCTTACTGAGCCATATACGAATAGCATTTCCGTCTTGGTCGTACAGTGGCGAAATTGCCCAATTTTCTTCATAAGCAAGTTTAAAGCAATCGGCTTCGGCAAAGGGCACCTCGCCGTCAATATAAAGCCGCCTGTGTGCAGGCAGATTTTTATTGTAAGACTGTGAATATCTGAAATCGATTTCATACCAACCCGATGTCGGAACTTCAAAGTTCCATTCAAGCCATTGACCCGCCTTTGTCCAATCGACGCCGCTGATAATGTTAAGTTTCAACTTTGAATAGTCAAACGGCACATTTTTTGTACTGTTGCGGTCGGTCTGCGGCATAATCGAAGAATGGGACTTTTCGGTGTATTCTTCCGCCTGGATCATCTTGGAAAATCCCGACTTTCCCTTGGTGTCGGGGTGTTGTTTTACATACTCACTGTATGAAATTTTTTCGGTTACACCCTCGAAACGGATTTCGGCAAGCGCAAATGTTTCCTGCAACAGATACAAGGTTACGGTATGCTTGCCCGCACCAAGCCAGAAGCAGTACGGGTCGTCCTGAACACCCGCTTCACTTGAAATCGGCTCATCATACCAACGGGGTATCTCTGCCTGTGTGGAGTTATAATCATTACCAAGCGCGTCCTGTCTTATAGGATATTCACTCTTATAAGCGCTGTTAAGCGAAACCGACGCCGCTTCACAAAAAGGAAATTCACCGTCAATCTTAATCGCAGTTTCAATTGAACGAAGGCTCTGTTTCAGGGGATAATACACCGCTACCATACGGTACAGACCGTCGGCAGGCACCGAAAATTCCCACTGCGCCCAGTCGGGTGAATTCCCCCAAACCGCAACACCGCTTTTTTTCTCAAAATCGTCGACTATGCGTATATCGGAACCGTCTGCCTGCGCAGTAAACGCATCGGCGGGAATAGTAACACTATCCCCTGTGCTGCCATGGTCAGAATACTGTTCAATATAGTTCGCATAGGCGTTTTTTCTGTCAAGAACGGTATTTTCAATATCAGAATTTACCTGTTCAACCCAAGTTTTATCGGCAGATATCGATACGGTTGCCGTTGTTACACATAGGCATATCACCGCAACAATGGCAACAAGTTTAAACAAAGTTTGTTTCACGAAAACTCTCTCATTTCTTTAATATACGCTTTTTTCTTAAAATCATAAACAGCACAAAGCCGCCCGAAAGAACCACAACCGACGAAACCGAGATAATCACCACAAGCTTTGCCGTGGGATTGCCCTTTTTATAACGGCGCTTGATTATCTTTTTAACCCGCTTCTTTGATGTTTCCTGTTCTCCTTCTGTTGTTTCATCATCACCGAAGGAATCAAATTCTTCCCAAGTAAAGTCATAAGAACTCTTATCCCCGTAAGACCAGACGGGATTGTCGTTTGACGGTCTGACATTATTATTGTACTGAACATAATCGACTACGGGGCTGAGTGTGGCAAACGACCAACTTCCGCCGACAACGACAATTCGTATGGTATCGCCCTTATAAACCTGTGTTGTAATATCGGGAAGCGGTACCGTGCGCTGATACTGTGTAATGGCATCTGCATCACTGTCGGTTTTGGGCCATATCTTTTCGTTGTTACGGTATATCATAAAGGATATTTCACCGCCCGCGTCGGGGTCAAGGGTCTTTTGCAGTGTCCAATAGGGATATCCCGCACTTGCAGCCGCAAAACCCGGACTTGTATCAAGACCGTGAAGTCGCGCAACACCGGTTTTTGGAACGGTGAAAGATAATGCGGGAACTACGGGAATACCGTTTGTTGTGCTTGCTGCCGTATTCATCAAAATGCGTTCACCGCTTACGGTTGCGTTAAGACTTGAATTAGGAATATTAAACCACACATTTGGGAAAAGCGTATCACCCATAGTAAACGGCTTATACATAATCGGTAAGTTGTCATTTACAAGTATGCCGAGATTTACGGGCGCGTCAACTTCCTCGCTCCATATATTTTCAATCGCCTGTAATTTCCACAGCGAATTATCCATATTTTCTGCCTTTGCAGAGGCGTTAAATGAATCAAGCGCACTGTAACTTGCAAGCGGTCTTGTCGTATTATCTACCGACGGTTTCTGCGAATTTACATCAACGGTTGTATATCTTACCTGCGGTGACAGACGGATAAAATGCCAGTTATTTTTCACAGGAATAACACATATACGAAGTTTATCGCCGGCGCTAACCTCAATGTTTTTAAGGCCTGGGAACAGGGTTTCGTATATTTTTGTTGTGTCGTTTCCTTTGAGTTCGGAACTCCACTGACCCTGAAGTTTAAAATATTCCGAATCGGCAGGCCACAGTTTTTCATCATTTTTATAAATAGCCAGACCCGCAATTTTGGTGTCATCGTTAAGGGTCCAGAACGGATTTCCTTTACCCGCTGTACCGAACATACCGCCCGTGCGGTCGACAAGGTCGACAGTACCCGACTTCGGTGCTTCAAATGTAAGGGAAAGTGCAAAATCAACCCCCGACGAGCCCGTATTCATAATAACCGATTTATTGTACACCGAAATACCGCCCGCCGTGGTCGTAAGCCATTTCGGTACTGCTTTTTGTATGGCAGTGTCGTCGTGAGAACCCTCTTTAATGGATAGTTTTTGCCACTGATATGTAGGAACATTTAGGCCGTCCATATCAGGATAACAGGGCGCACCTTCCAAAATCCAGTTTGTATTATTAAGTGTGCCTTCATTAACGGCGGCGGTGATATCATTAACCGAACTATATGTAACAAGATTTTCGGTTTCGGGCTGAATCGCATCGACTTCTGTATAATCCGCTTTAGGTGCAAGGGTGAAGTAACCCCAATTAAGTGTAAGCGGGATAAGGGCAAATTTAATTTCGTCACCCTTTGTTACATCAATCACACCGATATCGGGAAGTGCAATTTTGGTATTACCGTAGGTCACAACACCGTTTTCCCACTTATCGCCCGTCATAACAAAGTAATCACTGTCAGTAGGCCAAATTTTTTTGTCGTTCTTATATATAGCAACACCAACCTTTGCCGCCTTTTCGTGCAGTGTCCAGAACGGATTTCCTTTACCCGCTGTACCGATACCGACATTGTTTTCGTCGGTAAATTCAACCTTGCCGCTATACGGCGCGACAAAGGTAAGTGCGCCTGCATAGCCACCGTAACTTTTGCCGACAAAGGTGTAAATTTTGTTATTATAGACCGCAACACCCGCATTTGAATTCGCTATATTCATCTGGGTTCCAAGCATTTCATTTACGCCGACATTATCAGATTTTCCTGGGATAAGTTCGGGATAGTACCAATCGGTATAAGGCAGATTGTAACCCGTGGTTTCGTCCGCTTTGGTTCTTTTAACCGTGTAAATCCACGCCGAATCGCTTCTGAATTCCTGATTAGTCTGCGCAATAGCGACCGATTCCACCGAAGAATAGGACGGCAATTCAGACGGAAGTTCAGGCTGAATTTCATCAACAAAGGTATAGTCAACCCTTGGCGAAAGCGCAAGATAACCCCAGTTCTGTGTGAGCGGAATAAGTGCAATGCGGATTTTATCGCCGCGGGTCACGGTCAGCGTGCCAAGGTCGGGGAAATCAATCTTGGTGGTACCCGCCGTTTTTACGCCACCTTCCCACTTGTCGCCCGTAAGCACTTCATAATCCTTTTCGACAGGCCATATTTTTTCATCGTTATGATAAACGGCAATACCGACTTTTTGTCCCTTATCGTGCATGGTCCAGAACGGATTTGCTT
This sequence comes from Acutalibacteraceae bacterium, assembly GCA_045660705.1. Lineage (GTDB taxonomy): Bacteria > Bacillota > Clostridia > Oscillospirales > Acutalibacteraceae > UBA737. The sequence goes on along the minus strand of JAZREH010000074.1, from coordinate 6,324 downwards.
TACCGGCAGTGCCGATACCTATACCCTGTGTGTCGGCAAACTCAATTTTACCGCTGTACGGTGCAACAAAGGTAAGCGCACCCATACTGTTATTACTGAGGTTGTAACCTACATAGGTGTATATTTTACCGTCTTTTGATGCAACACCCAAATTTGTACCCGCAACAAGCAACTGCTTTTCAAGAGTTGTATTTACAGCGTCGGAATCACCTTTGCCTATTGCAAGTTCGGGTGTTGACCATTTACCCGTCATTTGGTTCATACCGATTTGGGTATTCATTTCAATTGGGCGTGTCGTGTAAATCCAAGATGAATCCTCTGCCAAAGCACCCGTTTCCTGTGCCGTTTGGACAACGCTTGCCGCAGTATATGACGGAAGTGCTTCTTTATAAGCGGTATAATCAACCTGCGCCGCAAAGGTCATATATCCCCAACCATTGGTAAGTGGGATTATCATTATGTGAAGTTTGTCGCCCTCTTTTACCGAAATATCAGAAATATCGGGGAATTTCACCGACTTTACGGTGTTGTTAAGAACATAATAGTCATTTTCTTCGGGCCAGATTTTATCATTGTTTTTATATATTGCAAAACCGACGCTTTCCCCAGCGGCATCAAGTGTCCAGAAGATGTTATCTGGCTTTGCCGGTGAAACATCGCCGCCCGCAGGGTCATAAAGGCGGACCGTACCCGCTTCGGGTGCAGTAAAGGTCAGCGCAGGGGCGTGACTTGTATCGTTGCCCGCATATGTAACAATTTTATTATCCCTTACGGCAAAGCCTTCACCCGTACCTGCGTCCCATTTAAAGAGCATATTTGTAAGGGCGTTTCTGATAGAGCCCGTATGTGAACAGTATCCGCCGTCGCCCGCATACATATTAAGGGTTTTGGCATTGAACTGACCGACAGGCAGATAACTTCCGCTTTCGCCGTCAAGTTCGATATTTTTTTCACTGTAACTGAATACATTGTCGGTGTAAAGATGCTTCGGACCGTTTTGCGCCGCGGTGATTACCTGGGTCGCGTTATAGGTTGCAAGTTCCCTCTCGCCTTCTTCAGCACCTGCCGACCACATCATTACAGGTATTACGGTACCGATAACAATAAGCACCGCCACCAGAACAGATAATACGCGTCTTGCCGTATTTCTTTGCATAAATCATTCTCCTTTGTGAAAAAATGTAATTTTTGATTTATATCTTTCGACAATAAAATTTTTTATCACCCAAAGATACAAACCAATGGGTATTGGTGGCGGCAAAGTTGCCGCCACCGTACCCAGATGGAAAATTATGAAAACAAATTAAAACTATGATGCGGATATCCTGTAAACATTTCCGCCCACCACATTAAGTGTATTATCGGTAATCTGTACCGAATCGGTTTCCTGCCATACGCCATCGACAAATCTTCCGACCGATGCCGCGGCATTTACAGTGTTCTCGCCGAAGGTGAATTCACCGCTTGCGGCGGGAGTGAACAGATAATAATATCCGTCACACAAAAGTACCGTTGATATGTGGTTTTGTGTTCGTTCTGTGTCGGTTGTAAAGCCGAATGTCACGCCTGCAATTTCGGTGCTCGCGTCCTTTGAAACGGTAGCAATGTTATCGCCGCAAAGAATAAGTTGCTCGTCTATCGCCGAAATCATAGCATTAAGTTTAATAATATCGTCGGTAACGCTTTCGGGGATAAGATAGTTGGGATTCCATTCAAACACCGTACTTTGACTGCCGTCGCGTTTAATCCATTCGTCATCGTCCTTGCGGAAGATACCAAGGTCAAATTTGGTGTCGGCATAGGATTTCAGTTCATAAACAAAATAACCGCTGTGCTTTGAAATGGCGTTCATCACAAGTTTCAGATAGGTGTCTACCTGACCCGGTGCTTCGGCAAAATGCATTATGTTATCCGACATTGTGCCACCCGAAAACCGCTCGATAAATTGATTATAATAATGTGCCGAGTTTGTATAAACATCAGGACCCACAATATCAATTCCGTCAAGCGCCAGAATTTCTTCGGGCAGGGTGTTCGCGGTTTCGAGGTATGAATCGTTAATAACAAGATTAACGCGGGTCAGAACCTTATACGGCGAATTTTTAACCGCAAGACCCAACACATCAAGATAATTCAGGAATGCTTTTCTTTGCTCGGTATGGGCATTTTGGAAATTGGGTTCGTTTTCTATCTGAACCATCGAAACGCATCGACCCTTATCCTCGTCATAAATAAAGTTCATCAAAACCCGAAGCGCCTTGGATTCGCGGTCAAGCAATTCCTGATTACTGTAATCGTAATTCTTGTTAAGAACTGGGAAACGCTCGGTATTATTAAGTACATAATTCGGCGAACTTCTCCGCGAGCCGCAAACATTGCTTCCAAACCACAGGATTTCAACATCAATGTCGTATTTTTCGGCACAGGTGATTATTTTTTCAACCGAATACAGGTTGTAGGCGTTTTCCCACGGCTCAATTTCGCGCCAGCGTACCGCCACCGCAACCTTTTCAAAACCGACTTCACGCGCTTTTTGATAGAATTCTTCCTGCTGCGCATCGGTCATATTGCCCGTTCTGTTCGGTACTATCTGTACGCCGTACTGTAAATATGGCGTACCCATTTTTTCAATGTATTTTCCGTCATTGGAAATCGTTGTTACCGTAATGTCGGTACGTTCATAATCCGCCGACGGATTTCTTCAATCAGTTACAGGACCTAAAACAACCTCTGAATCAGCAAGATGCTTCTTCATACGGATAAGATCGATGATATTGATATCGCCGTCATCGGTTACATCGGTAACACTGATGTGGATATCGGGTTCAAGACCCAGAAGATGCTTGCAAAGATTAGCAAGATCGCCTGTATCAACGGTACCACTCATATTAAGGTCACCGTAAAGGGTTTCAAGTACCGTTACATCGAAACTGCGCTTATAGGTGATACCGTTTTCGGTGTATTCGACGGTAACGCTGTTTATTCCGATTTCCTTAGGTGCAGTAAGAACATAATCATCAGCGGTAAGTACCGATGATGTGCCGTCTGCCTTAAGCAGGTTTACAGCCATATCGCTGAAATCGTATTCTTCGATAGCGAAATACTTTCTGACAGCGGGAACATTGACCGAAATACCGGTTACAGCATCGCCAAGACCGTCAACGGCAGTATACTGAATATGCGGGTCAAGTGCCATATAGCCCCAATTTACGCCCTCAAGTGCGACAAACATAAAGCGAATCTTATCGCCTGCGTTTACTTCGACATCAATTTCGGGCGCTTCCAAATGAACATTGCCCTCATCACTGTAGGTACCTGTTGCGCTGTCCCATACCTGACCGTGGAAAACATAGAAATCATCAATTTCACCCTCGGCAGGCCAGATTTTTTCGTTGTTCTTATAGATGGCGAAACCTACCATTCCGCCCTCGTGAAGGGTTATAAATGTGCTGCCGTCTATTCTTCCGACAAGGTCATCACTTGAAATATTTACCGTACCCGAAAGCGGTGCGGTATAGGTAAGGGTGGGCGCGGCATCGTTAGCGGAACCTACAAAGGTTACGACCCTGCCGTTATAACTTGCAAGACCGCTACCGGAAATATCTTCACTCTTCCAAGTATAGAACATATTGGGGATAGCACTGCGTACTGCACCGCTACCGTCACACCAATTACCCTTTTTAATGGTGGGAACAGACCAATCACCCGTAGGCATAAATAAAGTTTTATCCTCACCGTTAACGCTAACGTTTGTTCGCTCTATCGTCTTTTCTTCATAACTCCAAAGCAAATCGTCAAACTCACTCCACAAAGCCTTGTTTTCCTGATATGCGACCGCATCATTTGCACTTGAGTAGGCGGTGAACAAATAATCTACCTGCGGGGCATATTTTAAATAAGCCCACTCGCAATTAAGCGGAATAAATGCAATTCTGATCTGGTCACCCGCGGCAACGCTTATATTGTCAAGGTCAGGGAAAGCAACGGTTTTTGTATCGTAATTAAGTGTATAATAATCACTGTCAGCCGGCCACAACTTTTCATCGTTTTTGTATATTGTAACGCCTATTTGTTTACCTTCGCTTGCATTGTGAAGTGACCAATAGGGAGCCCCCGTACCCGCGGTGCCTATTGTTCCGCTCGTCGGGTCGTAAAGGCGGACCGTTCCTGATATAGGTGCGGTAAAGGTAAGTGCGACAACCTTACCGTTCCGTTTAGTTCCGACATATGTAACCATTTTTCCGTCGGTATCGACACCGATACCCATATTAGTTGCGGTGCTGTACATAAAGTTCGGGTTTTTGGCAGTTACAGAGGCGGTATCGGCAGGATAAGAACCGCGTGCAAGCAAAAGTTCATACCAATCGCCCGTGGGAAGATTATAACCCGTCGTTTCGTCTGTTACATAATCCTTTGCGCTGTATGACCATACCGAGTCGGTTTCGGTGCCTATGGTCTGATATTTTATCTGCGGTGAAAACTTTATATAAGCATACTGTACATCAAGTGGAATAAACATAATATGCAGTTTATCACCCGCCTTAATATCAATTCCCGAAAGTACGGGGAAATGTACAGCGGCGGTAACCTCAAGATAATCGGCGTCGGCGGGATATATCTTTTCATTGTTTTTGTATATGGCAACACCCATCGTACCACCGCCACCTGCAGAAAGTCCCCAGAAGGTCGGCGTTATATTACCGTATACACCGCTGTTGTTTTTATTGTATTCATCCTTATCGTACAGTGCCACAACACCGTTTTTAGGTGCGGTATAGGTTATCGTGCTTGCTACATTTCCCTTTCCACCGGAGCCGACAAATGTGATAATTTCACTGTCGTAGGTGCCGTATCCAGCACAACCCCAATTCTTCTTTGTAAGATAGTTTGGAATCTTGCTACTGGTGCCAGTTGAGTCAGATGAGTATTCCTGATGATAAATTTCAGGGGCCATCCAATCACCTGTAGGCAGATAATAACCTGTGGTTTCGTCCAGTACAATTGCCTTTTCACTGTAAGACCAATCATAGTCTACAGGCTCACCGATGCGCTGATAGGTAACCTTGGGGTCAAGGGTGAAATATCCCCAAGACTCGCTTATCGGTATAAGTTTATAATAAATCTTATCGCCCGCAGTAACCTCAACAGAAATATCGGGAGTTGTTACGGAACGGGTGGTATTGGTAAGGGTATAATAATCACTGTCAGCAGGCCATACCTTTTCACCATTTTTATAGATTGCAACGCCAACCTTTTCGTTTGCATTTTGCAGAGCATAGAACGGATCACCACCGCCAAGACCCGATGCAGTCATGGAATGAAGATGGAGTTTTCCCGTTTCGGGAGCCATAAAGGTAAGAACCGAAACATGCTTTGTATTAGCACCAACGAAGGTAAATACCTTGGAATTATATATACCAAGACCTTCGCCTTCGCCGCTGTCCCACACATAAAGCATACCTGTGTTAGCATTTCTAACGCCTTCCGAGTTTGAATACCAACCGCTTTGTTTCCATATCCCTTGATCGCTTACTTCCCCATCAGGCAGATAAAGACCCGATGTTTCATCCAATACAACATTCTGTCTTCCAAAATGCCATGTATCGGTAGGAAGAAGTTGGGTTGCGGTTATACCGTCCTGTACAGCGGTTACCGAATCGTAACTGTAAGCATAAGCCTCTGCTGCTGCGGTTTCCTGTGCAAGAATATCGTCATACGCCAGACTGTATGTAGAATCAGTCTGTGCCTGTGCGATATCATCGACCGCGTTATAGGACAATAACGGATTATCCTTTGTAATATCAGTGACCGCAATAACACTGAACATCGTGCAGAGAACGCTGAAAATTAAAAGTGCCGAAACTGTAATTTTTGCTACGCGTTTGAATAAAAACTTTTTCATAATCTCTTTTCTCCTTAAAAATTATTTTACCTGTGTGGCGGCGATACGGTAAACATTGCCTGCCGTGACGTTTACCTTATTGCCGTCGGTCACATTTGCGGTGGCGGTCTGTTTCCAAGTGCCGTTTACAAATGCACCGACAGACACCGTACCGCCAACTGATTTGCCGTCGAACTGGAAGTACCCTTCCTTTGCGGGTGTAAAGAAGTAGTAATACCCGTCTTCGGCCAAGAGGATTGCACCGATGCGGTTTGCGGTGCGTTCCTCATAAGTGACAAAGATTATTTTCTGGTCGCCGATATAATCGCTTTGGCGACGGAAAATCATTTTGAACTGATTTACAGGACAGTTTGCAATCTGTTCCCTGATGCAGTTTATCATTTTATTAAATACGATAATATCGGCGGTGTTACTTTCGGCGA
>JAZREH010000073.1:0-5473 GCA_045660705.1 Acutalibacteraceae bacterium | reverse complement strand
GAAAAACTTCGCAGTCGCGATAATGTGAATTTCCTGCTTGAAAATGTTATAGTCGATGTTGCGGGCGAGGAAAAACTTCAGACCATAACGGTTGAAAATACCGTTACGGGTGAAAAACAGACACTTTCTGCCGACGGTCTTTTCATAGCGATTGGTCAGATTCCGCGCACCGAGGTTTTAAAGGGCGTGATTGCCCTTGACCAGTGGGGATTTGTTGCATCGGGTGAGGATTGTCTTACTGATAAAGAGGGAATATATGCCGCGGGCGACTGCCGCTCAAAAGAGGTACGCCAACTTACGACTGCCGCCGCCGACGGTGCGGTTGCGGCAACTGCGGCTTGCAGTTATATTGATTTGAAAAGGTAGGAAACGGTTTGAATATACCAGAATACTATGCGGGCAGTTACGATGTCGCCGTTATCGGCGGCGGACACGCGGGAATCGAGGCGGCGCTTGCCCCTGCAAGACTCGGACTTAAAACGGTTATGTTTACCGTAAGTCTTGATTGGATTGGAAATATGCCCTGTAACCCCTCAATCGGCGGTACCGCAAAGGGACACCTTGTAAGGGAAATTGACGCTTTGGGCGGCGAAATGGGAAAGGCGGCAGACAGTACAACCCTGCAAAGCCGTATGCTCAACCGCGGAAAGGGTCCTGCTGTTTATTCACTTCGCGCACAGATTGACCGCCGTGCATACAGCGGCTATATGAAACACGCCGTTGAACTTCAGAAAAATCTTGATGTAAAGCAGGCGGAGATTGTTGATATCACCCGCGACGGCGAGGTGTGGAAGTGTGTTACCCGCCTTGGCGCGGCATTCACCTGTAAAACGGTTATACTTGCGACGGGTACTTTTTTGGGCGGTAAGGTGTATGTCGGTGAGGTCTGTTACGAAAGCGGCCCCGACGGCAGTTTCCCCGCAAACGAACTCGCACAGTCGCTCGGTAGGTTGGGATTAGAACTTCGCCGCTTTAAAACGGGCACACCCGCCCGCGTTTCGCGTGACAGTATTGATTTTTCCTGTCTTGAGGTGCAAGAGGGCGACGAAAAAACGGTGCCGTTCAGTTTTTCTACTAAAACACCGCCCCAAAATACCGAGGTATGCTACATATCCTATACAAACGATAAAACCCATCAGGTAATAAGGGAAAATCTGCACCGTTCACCGCTTTATGCGGGGATGATAGAGGGTGTAGGACCGCGCTACTGTCCGAGTCTTGAGGACAAGGTGGTGCGATTTGCCGATAAGGAAAGACACCAGTTGTTTATCGAGCCTTGCGGCGCCGATACCGAGGAGATGTATCTGCAGGGAATGTCGTCATCACTTCCCGAGGAGGTACAGATAAAGTTTTACCGCACGATAAAGGGGCTCGAAAATGTCGAGGTTATGCGCAACGCGTATGCTATAGAGTATGATTGTATCGATCCGCTTTCGCTTAAACCGACCCTTGAATTCAAGGGGTTTGATGGGCTTTACGGTGCGGGTCAGTTTAACGGGTCTTCGGGTTATGAGGAGGCTGCCGCACAGGGTCTTGTCGCGGGAATAAACGCGGCACATAGGGTGCTTGGCAAGCAACCGCTTGTACTTTCGCGTGCATCGTCTTATATCGGTACGCTTATTGACGACCTTGTTACTAAGGGTTGCTCGGACCCATACCGTATGATGACCTCGCGTAGTGAATACCGATTGCTTCTGCGACAGGACAACGCTGACGAACGCCTTATGCCGATGGGATATGAAATCGGTCTTATAAGCGATGAACAGTACAACGAATTTCTTTACAAGGTAAAACTTAAAGAGGACGAAATCGCCCGCGTCAGGAGTGTCGTTATCGCCCCGAGTGAGCAGATAAACGCGCTAATGGAGAGTGTCGGTACAACCCCGCTTTCGACGGGTATACACCTTTCTGACCTTATAAAGCGTCCGCAACTCGGATATGATATGCTGGCGCCATTTGATGCGGCGCGACCCGAACTTCCCGACGATATCCGCGAAAAGGTCGAAACAGAAATTAAGTATGAGGGATACATCACCCGTCAACAGGCACAGGTAAACGAACTGTTGAGGCTTGAAAAGAAGATAATACCTGCCGATATCGACTATGCGGATGTATACGGTCTTCGGATAGAGGCGCGTGAAAAACTTGAGCGCGTGCGTCCCGCCAATATCGGTCAGGCGTCCCGCATTTCGGGGGTAAGCCCTGCCGATGTTTCGGTGCTTTTAATATATCTTTCTAAAGGACAGTAATGTATGATAAATTTTGATTTTGAAAAGATAGCGCCGCTTTGTGACGGTTTCGGGATCAGCCTTGACGGTGTTTTGCGCGAAAGACTTCATATATACGGAAATCTTCTTGTCGAGTGGAACGAGAAGATGAACCCTACCGCCATAACCGAGCCTGAAGACATACTGTATAAGCACTTTTACGACTGCCTTTTGTTTTTTAAGAATGTTTCGGTGGATAGGGGTGCTAAAGTTATTGATGTCGGTACAGGTGCGGGTTTCCCTGGGTTAGTGCTTAAAATCGCGCGCGACGATATCGAACTTACCCTGCTCGACGGACTTAATAAGCGGCTTGTTTTTCTGGGTGAGGTGTTGGATAAATTAGGTCTTGATGCCGAAACTTTGCACAGCCGCGCTGAGGAGGCGGGGAAAAATCCCGCATACCGCGAAAGGTATGATATTGCCTGTGCGCGTGCTGTTGCAGCGATGCCTGTGCTTTGTGAATACTGCATCCCGTTTGTAAAGGTCGGGGGCTCATTTGTCGCAATGAAAGGACAAAGCGCTATAGAGGAAGCGGCATCTGCCGACAACGCAATAAAGATTTTAGGCGGTGCAAAACCTAAAATTATATGCGAAACCTTAACGGGAAATGAAAAGCGTGCCTTTATTATTACAAAAAAGATATCGCAAACTCCGCCAAAATATCCGCGACACGGCGGAAAAATATCAAAAAGCGCCCTTTAAAAAGGCGCTTTTTCTTTTTTTATGTCGATTTTGCCCGACCGAAAAAACTTTACAAAGTGTCTCATTTTTGGGATAATGTTCTTGCGAAGGGGGAAGCGGGAAATGCACACTGCCGAAAAGAAACTTCTGATGTTAAGACCTACCGATATACTGATACCGCTTGACGGGGCAAGACGAAGTTTTGACGAATATGAACTTAAACTTCTTGCCGACAGTATTTCAAATCTTGGTCTGATACAGCCGCTTGCGGTGCGTAAAAACAGCAAGGGTATGTATGAACTGATTTCAGGGGAGAGGCGGCTTCGTGCCGCAAAGATGGCGGGTATACGCCGCGTACCCTGTGTCGTTCACAAGACCGATGTAAAGGATGCGGCAATATATTCTGTTACCGAAAATCTGCAAAGAAGTACCCTTAACTTTTTCGAGGAAGCCGAGGCGCTTAAAAATCTTACCGAAGAATACGGTATTTCGCAGGACGAGGTTGCGATACGGCTTGGAATTTCACAGGCGGTGCTTTGTAACCGACTTCGCCTGCTTAAACTTGACCGCGATATAAGAAGAAAAATAATCGAGGCGGGAATAGGCGAACGGCAGACTATGTTGCTGCTTCGTATCCCCGAAGAAAACCGCAAAGCCGCGCTTAAAAGAATGATAGAGGAGGGGCAGTCGTTTAAAAAGAGCGAACAGATGATAAACGATATTCTTTGCCCTAACCGAATCGACGGCTGTGTGGAGTATGAGGCGGTACAAAAGCCAAAGGAAGAGCCGATACGCCGCGTGGCAATCGGTGATATGCGGCTTTTTGATAACAGTCTTGAAAAACTTGTTGAAACACTGCGGTCAAGCGGTTTAGATGCAGGTACAAAGCGTACCGAAACCGACCGATATATCGAATACCGCGTGCGCATAAAAAAGGATTTTGCCGCGACTGCAAAACAGTTAAAAATCTGCTGACGGGCTCTTTGTCCCCTTGGGTCCAAAGCGGTTTTTATATAGTTAAAGACACCCCCAAAGTCAGAGGGTGTCTTTGCTTTTTTAGTCCTTTATAAGTACCTTTTCAATCTTGCCGATTATCATATAGTGATAGTCCTTTTGCGGATACCATTTGCTGTCGGGTTCGGTGTCGGTAAAATATTCGGGTTGCATCTGCTGAACATACTGTTTTTTGCAGACAAGCACCATCCGCGCCTGCTCAAAATAGGTTACATCGCCGTCAAAGGTGGGGGTCAGTCCGCACAGTTCGGTTTTGTTTACATCCCTGCCCGATTTTGAACCGCAAATCTTGTGCAGGTCCTTATTATCGCCGTAGAAACTTAAGGTGAAATAGTCGTGACTGCTTAAAAATTCCATAGTATAACGCTGTGGACGGACAACCGCCATAACAGCATCACTGCCCCACATTTCGCCCGCAAATCCCCACGATGCCGTCATCATATTGTATCCGTTCTGGTCGCCCGCGGTGATAAGCATCCATTCCTCGCTTATCGCTTTAATTAAGTTGTCGGGTATTTCTTTAGGTGATATTTCTTTGAACATAAAATTCCTCCCATAACAAGTATATAGATGTATTGCAAAAATATGTGTTTTTAACCATCGTTGCAATTATACGAAAAATATATTATAATGTCAATATATAACGTTAGAGGAGAAAACTATGATTTGGTGTGTAGATGATGACAATACCATCCGTGATATAGAGGTTTATACTTTGCAACAGACGGGATTTACCGCCCGCGGGTTTGCCGACGGTGCAGAGGTGCTGTCTGCCCTTGAAAAAGAAAAACCCGAACTTATAATACTTGATATTATGATGCCCGATACCGACGGGGTAGAGGTGCTTAAAAGAATACGCGCCAACACCGAAACGGCAAAAATACCCGTTATTATGGCTACCGCAAAGGGTACCGAAATGGACAAAATACAGGGCCTTGATATGGGTGCCGACGATTATCTTGTAAAACCGTTCGGTGTTATGGAAATGGTGTCGCGCATAAAAGCGGTGTTAAGACGGTGTGAACCTGCCGAGAGTATGGCAGTATTAAGCGTGGGTAACATTGTTCTTCGCGATAAAGAACGCACCGTTTCGGTAGGCACAGAAAAAATCAATCTTACATATAAGGAATTTGAAATTCTAAAACTTCTTATGCAAAACCGCGGCATAGTTTTTTCGCGCGATAAACTGCTGTCGGTGGTGTGGGGTGCGGATTATCTTGGTGAATCAAGGACCGTCGATATGCATATAAAGACATTAAGACAGAAACTTGGGACAGAGGGTGCGCATATCGAAACGGTTATAGGTGTCGGATACCGTATGGGGTATAGTCTATGACAAAGAAAATCTTTCGTGCCATTATGACCGTTGCAATGACGGTGCTTTGTGCAAGCCTTATCATCGCAAGCAGTTTCTTATACGATTACTTTACCAAGGCGCAGGTAAACCAACTTAAAGAGGAACTTACGATTATTTCTGCTAATGTCGAAAAGTGGGGAATTGAATACTTTGA
>JAZREH010000072.1:0-3669 GCA_045660705.1 Acutalibacteraceae bacterium | reverse complement strand
AAAAAATCGGGTTATAATTTTTTGCGCCAAGGATACAACCGCACCGCTGTCCCGACAGAAAAACACGCCAAGCGTGACCCCCGCCACAAACAGGAGGCATAATAAAACCGTCAGTCGGTTTTTTATGCAAAACTCAATACCGTGTAACTTTCGAAGATTTAATACTGTACTTCTTCTCATAATATTGTTCACCACTTTCCAAAACAAATATATGCGGCGGGTGGACAAGATATGACAACACAATATTCAAGAAGAATGTATATTGGTTACACAACATATAGAAATACGCAGTTTTATGTAAACCAAATTTACGCAAGAATTAACACGTAATATATTTATACTACATTTAATGCTTTATGTCAACAGGATTTTTCACCACTCAAAAGTATTATGTAAACTGTTTATGTAAACCACACAAGATGTGGAAGTCATAGTATTATGTAAACCCAAATTATAGTAAAATAAATACTTTAAATTTTTAAACTTTTATGCTATACTATATGTGTTAAATTCATTAAGGGGATAAAATTATGAAAAAGACCGTTATTATTACAGGCGCATCTAAAGGAATCGGTGCCGCAACTGCTATCCTTTTCGCTCGCAAGGGATATAATGTTGTTATCAACTACAACAACTCGTTTGAATCAGCAAACCTGCTTGCCCGTTCCCTCACCTCACAGAGATTTTCTGTTTTTCCGTTTAAGGCAAATGTCGCGAACAAACTTGAAACCGAACTGCTTGTCAAGGAAACGATGTATAAATTTGGCTCGGTTGATGTTCTGGTCAACAATGCTGGCGTGGCTTTTCAGGGACTTATCGATGAAACTGACGAGTTTGATTCCGACCGCATATTCGACATAAACCTTAAAGGCGTTTATAACTGCTGCCGCGCCGTTACCCCCGAAATGGTGGCACAAAAAGGCGGTAAAATCATAAACATTTCCTCTATGTGGGGTCAGGTCGGTGCTTCCTGCGAGGTTGCTTACTCTGCCGCAAAAGCGGGTGTAATCGGTCTTACGAAGGCTCTCGCTAAGGAACTTGCCCCAAGCGGTATTACGGTAAATGCCATCGCCCCAGGTCTTATTGAAACGGGAATGAATGCAAACATTGATGTCGAGGCGCTTAATGCCTTTGTTGAGGATATCCCTCTTGGCAGAATGGGCAGTGCCGACGAGGTTGCGGCGGCGGTTTACTTCCTTGCCTCAAACGATGCCGACTATATTACAGGTCAGGTGCTTGGTGTAAACGGCGGATATGTGATTTAAAGGTTAAAAACAGTTACGGCACACTTCGGTTTGAAGTGTGCCGTTTTTTTACAGGCGCAGGTTGTTTATTGCCGTTTTTCGTATCATATCGGTCGTTCTAAACCTTGACAGATAAATTATCAGCATAAACAGAGCCTCGCCAATCCACGAAATAACAAGACCTGCATATACGCCGTCAAGACCGAAGTAATACCCTAAAATCAAGCCCGAAACTATACGCAATACCGAACCGATAACGGTTGATGCAAGCAGCAGTCGCAACGAACCGATGCCGCGGAAATAGGAATGGAACAGGTTGTTTATGAAGTTAAAGTATATAAACGGCAAGACCGCGCGCGAAAACTTAATTGCATAACCAAGCGATGCACCGACAAAACCGTCGGGATAAAAGAATGCGTTTACGGGTCTTGCGAAAATTGCACAGCAAACGATGAACGGTGTCACAAATGTCAAGCCCTGCAACATACCGACAAAAAGACCTTTTTTGATTTTGTCGTACTTCCCTGCCCCCGCACACTGTGCGCTGTAGTTACTTAATGTAAAGGACGAATTCTGATAAACACAGGCGTTTATATCGTACACCCGCATTGCGATTGAATAACCTGAGGTTGCCTCACTTCCAAGACCGTTAATAATCGGTGACATAGCCGCGGCGGCGATATACATTGACATTTGTTGCAGACAACAAGGCAAGGAAAACTTAAATATAGAAAAGAATGTTTTGAAATCAATGCGGTTTCTTTCGCGTGCAACACCCATTTCATTAAAGCAACTTCTTATTTTAAAGATATAGCAGATATCAACCACAAGTGCCGACAAAACCGATGACGCCGCGATACCCGTCACACCGAAATCAAAGACCGTAACGCTGACGATATTACCGACAATATTGAGTATACCCGAAGTCAGCGACATATAAAACTGAAAACTGCTGATTCCAAGTCCGTTAAGGATTTTAAAGAACACATTATTATGGGTGATCATAAGAAGACCGCCCATATACACAAGGAAATACCTGCGTGTTTCGTCGTAAATTTCCTTATCGACATTTATTAAATTAAGAATACCGTCACAACACGCGAGGAATATGCCGCACATTAAAATTTCAAAAGCCGAAACGATTACAATCACGTTGATTATATCCTTGCGCAATTTTGAAAATTCGCGGCTGCCGAAAAGGCAAGCGATATGTATCGAAAATCCCGATGCAAAGCCCCAGAACAAGGAAGATATCATAGCAATAACCTGTGCGGTAGCGCCCACCGCTGCAAGACCGTCATCGCCGAGGAATTTTCCCGCAATCATAGTATCGACGATGTTATACGCCTGTGAAAGCAGACCCGAAAAAATCAGCGGCAGACCAAAGCGAATAAAATTCTTATAAATATTACCTGTGGTAAGGTCGGTCATACCGCAACACCCCTTATATTTAAAACTGCTATTTTATTATCATAATACATTCGGCAATCTTTTTCAAGAGTGTTTATCTTTTTTATTTAAATAAAAAACCCACCCGCATATCTATCCAAAGATACGCGGGTGTTACTGTTATTTGTATTATCAGTCGCCGAAAAACTCTTTTACCTTTTCGGTAAAGGTTTTGCGTTTTTTATAATTCTTTTCGTCGGTGGCGTTGTCAAACTCCTTAAGTTTTTCCTTTTGGGTTTTATTCAGGTCCTTTGGTACCTCGACAACGATTTTAACATACTGGTCGCCCTTGCCGACATAGTTTAGACGCTGAATACCCTTACCGCGAAGTTTGAATTCGTCCCCAGGTTGTGTGCCCTCGTGAATAGTAAACTTCACCTGACCGTCAAGGGTCGGAACAACGATTTCCGCACCGAGTGCCGCCTGTGTAAATGTAATCGGGATTTCACAGAAAACATCGTAACCGTCACGCTCAAAAATCGGGTGCGGGCGAACATTGACATTTATACGAAGATCGCCGGAAGGTCCACCGTTTACGCCCGAATCACCGCCGCCGCGGTGCAGTACGGTCTGACCGTCGTCAATACCTGCGGGAATTTCGATATCCTGCTCTACAGTATGGCGGATTCTGCCCTTACCGTTACAGGTATGACAGGGATTTTCGATGATTTTACCCGTGCCGTGGCAGTTATTACATACCTGTTGTGTCTGTATCTGACCGAACGGTGTACGCTGAACCGAGGCAACCTGACCCGAACCGTGACAAACAGGACAGGTTTTTGCACTGCTGCCGCTTTCTGCACCGCTTCCGCCACAATTGCTACAGGGGTCGATTTTAGTAACTTTTACGGTCTTTTTACAGCCCTTTGCCGCCTCTTCAAAAGAAATATTAACAACGGCAGAAACATCGTTACCTCTGCGCGGTGCGTTGGGGTTATTACGGCGACCGCCGCCACCGAAACCGCCGCCAAAAAAG
>JAZREH010000071.1:0-3869 GCA_045660705.1 Acutalibacteraceae bacterium | reverse complement strand
AAAACGAATATAAGGGTAAAGACAAGGCTTGAAACAAGACCGCCCAGCGCACCCTCAACCGTCTTTTTAGGACTGATTTCGGGGCAGAGTTTATGCTTGCCCATTGTGACACCGACGAAGTAAGCACCCATATCACACACGCTTGAAAAATTAAGCAGCATTAGTAAATAATACAGTCCGTCCTCTAAATTTATGACACCGCCAAGACAACTGAACGCGAACGACAGTGCTATCGGCATTGCACAAAGGCTTGCAATCTGACCCAGACCGAAATCCTTATGGTTTTTAAGTATCATAACAACGGCGTAAAGGAAGTACAAAACACAAAGCAGGGTTACCGACAAATCCCATATTTCGAGGAAATTTTCTATCCTTTGCGCCGAATCGGGACATTTACACAAAACAAAGTTATCAAGAATAAATTTCTTAAACGATTCATCAAGCGCAAAGATGTTTAAAAAAGAGAACACACCTGCCCCTATCCACGCGGCTTTTGATTTTATGCCCGCCGCATTGTGCAGAAGTTCATATGTGCCGCCCGCGGCAAGCACAGCGACGAAAAGGGTTATAAAAATCGGGTTTACAAGCATACCGAGTACAAGTACTGCGGCGACTACTGCGCCCATTACTATTCCTGAAATTATACGGGTTTTCATATCTATACGCCTCCAAATCTACGGTTGCGATGGTTAAAATCATCAATAGCCTTTTCAAGATGCTTTGGCGTAAAATCGGGCCAAAGAACATCACTGAACCAATATTCGGCATACGCCGACTGCCATATAAGATAGTTTGAAAGTCGGTATTCGCCGCTTGGTCTGATGATAAAATCGGGGTCGGGCATACCCGCAGTATAAAGGTTGTCGGATATCATCTGTTCGGTAACATCTTCACTCGGTATACCCGAATTTACTATTTCCCGAACGGCGCGGGTTATTTCGTCGCGACCGCCATAGTTTACCGCAATATTAAGATTTAATCCCGTCGCATCCTTTGAACCGTCCTCATCCTTTTTTATAAGTTCCTTTATATCATCGGCAAGCGGCTCAAGATTTCCGATAAATTTAACCTTTATGTTTTCGTCCTTAAAGTTTTCGGCATCGCGGAGATAATCGCGAAGCAGATTCATTATACCGTCAATTTCCTCTTTCGGTCTTTTCCAGTTTTCGGTGGAAAAGGCATAGACAGTAAGATATTTAAGTCCGATTTTATTGCAGTATCGGGCGATATTTTTAAAGGTTTTAGCACCCGCAATATGTCCTGCCGAACGCGGCAAAGAGCGTTTTTTTGCCCATCTGCCGTTGCCGTCCATAATTATGGCGATATGTTCGGGCAGGCGGCGCTCGAGCGTCTTATCTTTTCTAAAAAGTGACATTGTTTACACTCCTAAAGCAGAGCAAACGGGCGACAACCGAAAATTGCCGCCCTGTCTGAATTATATTTCCATTATTTCCTTTTCTTTGATTGCCGCTAAATCGTCAACCTCTTTACAGTACTTATCGGTGATGTTCTGTATCTTCTTTTCACCGTTTGACTCATCATCCTCAGTAATCTCGCCAGCCTTTTTAAGTGCCTTTAACTTATCGAGGGCATCGCGGCGAAGATTTCTGATGGCAACCTTGCTGTCCTCACCCTTTTTGCGGACATCCTTAACGATTTCCTTACGGCGTTCCTCGGTAAGGGGTGGGAAGCCAAGACGGATAACCCTGCCGTCATTTTGCGGATTGATACCGATATCCGATGTAAGGATAGCCTTTTCAATTTCTTTAAGTGTCGATGCATCCCAAGGCTGAATAACAAGGGTTCTTGCCTCAGGTACGGATACCGCCGCCATCTGCTGAATGGGGGTAGGTACACCGTAGTAGTCAACCGTTATTCTGTCAAGCACCGATGCATTTGCACGGCCCGCACGGACAGATTTATAATCACGCTCTAAAGCGGCGATGGTTTTTTCCATCTTTTCCTCGGTATTTTTTAAAAGTTGTTGCATAATAACTTCCTCCTATATGATATATTATTCTACCAATGTGCCGTTGTGGTCACCCACCATAGCCTTGGTTATGTTTTCGGGATTGTTAAGGTTGAATACAAGGATTTTTATGCCGTTATCCATACAAAGCGATGCGGCGGTACTGTCCATAACATGGAGTTCGCGCACAAGCACCTCATGATGGGTAAGACTGTCGAACTTTTTGGCATCGGGATTGAGTTTCGGGTCGCTGTCATAAACGCCGTCAACATTTGTCGCCTTGAATATTACATCGGCACCGATTTCGGCAGCGCGAAGTGCGGCGGCAGTATCGGTTGAGAAGAAAGGATTACCCGTTCCGCAACCAAAGATTACAACCCTGCCCTTTTCAAGGTGTCTTATTGCCTTGCTTCTGATATACGGTTCAGCAATCTGGCGCATTTCAATCGCGGTCTGAACACGTGCAGGTACACCGAGTTGTTCAAGCGCATCAGCAAGTGCCAAAGAATTTATACTGGTAGCAAGCATACCCATATGGTCGGCACGAGTGCGGTCCATTTTGCCGCTTGACCTACCGCGCCAGAAATTTCCGCCGCCGACAACGATTGCGACCTGAACGCCCATATCAACACTTTCTTTTACTGCGGTGCAAACCTCAAGCACCTTGTCAAAATCAATGCCTGTACCCTTTTCGCCCGCAAGCACCTCACCGCTTAATTTAAGCAGTACACGTTTATAAACAGGTTTCATAAAAAACACTCCCAAAACATCACTATAAATTTATATATAAATATTTTACAATATATAGCACCTAAAGTCAATTATAAAAATCATAAAAATACCGACTGCTGTAAATAATATTTTTGAAAGGAAGTGTTATTATGCAAAACAATGTTGCACCTTTTATGAAAGGTCTTGGTGCGGGTATGATTGCCGGCGCCGCCGCTATCACGGTAGGAAAATTTATGATGCAGGACAAACACAATGTTGCAAAGGGCTCAACCAAGATGGTAAAGGCGGTCGGCGAATTTGTCGACGGTATACAGACAATTTTCCACTAACAAAAAACACAGTGCATATCGGCACTGTGTTTTGCTTTAAATACATATCCGTTATGGCTCAACAAAAGGGATACCAAAATAATCGGCAAGCGACAGCGAAACATTCCGCGCAATCGCATCAATATTATCCCTTATCCAGACCGCATCAGCGTAGTTGTCGTGATATGCAAACTCGATAAGAACACTCGGCGCGCGGGTACGCCGCACCTCTCCCAAGGTAGTTGTCGGCACCGTGCGCACCCTGTCGGGCAGCGGATAAATCAACATAAGGTTATTTGCGATTATATCGGCGGCGCGCCGACCGTTCACGCTTGTCGGGTAGTAATAAACCTCACTGCCGCGGGTCTGACCGTTTCCTGCCGCCGTCGCATTTGAATGAAGCGCCAAATGCAGATCATAATTCCCCGAATTTGATGCCGCAATCGAGGATGCCGCCGTCATCTGCGGGGTGTTTCGCGTAAAGGAAATACCGCTTGCATACAGATACGGCTCCATCGCGTCGGCGATAAGATTCATATAGTACTCCTCGGTACCGCCTATTATATAGGGGTTAAATTCCTGCGTTGACGGACTTAAGTAAACTGAAGGCATAAAAATCACCCTTTCCACACTAAATCTATGCGGAAAGGGTGTTATATATGCCATAGCAATCAAAAAGTTACGACAAATTGAGTTTGTCAGCTTCTTTTCTTACAAGCGACGAAAACCAGCAATAAAGCGCTTCGCCAAGTTCCTGAAAAATCGGGTCGCCGTCGTGCGAACAAAGCATAGCAAATGTCTGACCTATGCGGCGCTCAATATCGCCGCCGCGACGGTATGCAAGATAGTAAAAAGAAAAT